>DAOUYM010000048.1 GCA_030666115.1 Candidatus Aenigmatarchaeota archaeon | reverse complement strand
AGTCTCCTGTCCCGCTTAAGAAGGGCGAATACGTTATCTGCCAGGCAGGATTTGTTGTAAGGAAGATATCAGAAGAGAAGGCAAAGGATATGCTCAAGGACTGGAAAGAGATGAACACGTGGTTATGATGAATGATAAGGTGACGATGAACAACAAGGAAAGGGATGGTTTCAACATGTTCATGAAGTTCGCTGACGGCTGCAGATGCTACCTCATGGACAAGGGCGTGTTGTCAGGGAAGGATAACAAGGCGATACTGGATTACTTCAGGAACGGGAAGATGCCTGATCATAATGTTGTTAAGCGGGTGTATTATGTGGCATGGCCTGGACTGGAGCAGACTGCTGAAAGGATGGGGAAGGGGATGTTTGATCCGGACGTGATCAGGGAATTCTATGCTTTTGATCACAACACAATGAAGGTGGAGCAGGGCAACTACGTCTGCATTGCATTTCCTGCAAAGGTCCTGGAGATGAGGAAAGAAAGGGGTAGGGACGAGATATTTGTTGATCTGTCACCTGTCACAGGGAAGTTCTGGGTTGAATCAGACCTGGATCTTGATCTCAGGGAAGGTGATTGGGTAATCATCCACAGGATGAACGTGATAGAGAAGATTCCTGCAGAGTATGCAAGGAAGGTGTCAGGCCACTTGGAGAAGACCGGGATGAAAAAAGGAATGAAGTTCCCAAGAAAGGCGATTAAGTATCTTAATGAGCTGAAGAGGTGTCAGGGGTTGGAAGCCGACCTGGACAGAGAGAGGGAAGTCGGAGGTCGTAAGTTGGAGGCTGGCTTGGATATATTGAACAAAGCCAGAGATCGATAATTATGCATGAGCTTGGTTCGGTGCAGAAGGTGATAGATGACCTGAAGAAGATGGACCCGATCCCGAAGAAGGTCACGATAGTCATGGGAAAGATGCGCGGCAGCGCCAGGGGATTCGAGGACATGTTCAGGGAGTACACCAGGGACACAGAACTGGAAGGGATTGAAATGGAGATAGAACAGATTCCTGTTAAGGTTAAGTGTGAGTGTGGACTGGAAGGACTGGTCAGGGTCACGGAGCATATCCATTTTGTGCGCTGTCCCAAGTGCGGGAATGTTGCTGACATCCTCCAGGGAAATGAGCTGGAAATAAAGATAAAAGGATAGAATCTCACACATAAACATGAGAAATTTCTATACATCTGAAACAAAAAAGAACAAGCGTAGGAAACTCCATGAATTCGACTTCTTACAGGACGCCTTCGATGCTGCTCCTGGAATACTTGAAGATAAAGAATTTGAACATATATACAAGATAATAAAACTTAAAGTTATAGATAGCAGTCATCCTGAAGTTTTCACACTAAGCGACAATCATATAGAAGCCGAGTTCTTCTACGGTCTTGAACACGTATTGGATAGGGATTTCCAGGTACCTGTAGATGAAATCTTGTTGGATCAGACTGTTTCTGTAGTAGGGTTAGTTAGAGAGATAGTAGACAAAGACTCATATAAGATGAGAGGTGTGAAGATACTGAAGGGACCAAGGGTACGTGTTCTAAAATCCGGGTATAAGATAGCATTTTAATATCCGGACATAATTATATTATATGAAGAAAGAAACTTTCGGGACAATACTTGCTCTTCTCACTGCAATAATAAGCGGGTTCGCCATTCCTCTCAACAAAATATTCGTTTCCGGATTGGATCCTGTCATATTCACTGCTATCAGGGGCGTTGTTGTAGGTATCATATTCTTCTTCCTTGCGTCAGCCCAGACCAAGTTCCAGTTCAAGAAGATCAGGAAGGTCTCCTGGAAATGGCTGATAGCGATAGGTATAATCGGCGGGGGACTGGCCTTCCTTGCCTACTTCACCGGACTCAGCTTCACAACAGCCGGCCGCGCGGCTTTCATCCACAAGACACTCCCGATTTATATCACAATATTCGCCTTCATCTTCCTGAAGGAGAAGGTCGGCAAGAAGCAGGGTCTTGCCTTGCTGGTTATGCTGATAGGAACCTTCATCCTCATGTCAACCCAGATCAACCCGGCCACGTTCTGGACTGACCCGGCATTCGGTGACATTCTTGTCCTTATCGGAACCATACTCTGGGGTGTGGAGAATACGATAGCGAAGCACGCAATGCTGAAGGAGGAATCCAACTGGACCGTCTCGTTCGCAAGGATGTTCATAGGAGGCATATTCCTCTTCATAATAGCATTCTCTGTGGGAAAGGCCGGGGTGCTGCTGACGCTCTCTACCCAGCAGATAATAAACGTTATAATCTCGACAGGAATCCTCTTCGCCTACGTCTTCTCCTGGTACTGGAGCATCCGGCTGATCAACGTATCCAAGGCAGCCGCCATCCTGTTGATATCGCCGGTGATATCCCTTGTCCTGAGTGTGATTATATTTGGTGAATCTGCCCCACTGATGCAGCTGATCGGGTCAGCCTTCATACTGATAGGCGCAGCCTTCGTAGTCAGGATAAAATCAGAATCAGTTAGCGGTGTGTGAAAGAACATCACATCTTAACATTACTTCACGACATCGATCACTTTCTTCAACGTATCCACGAACTTGTCGCATTCTTCCGGCGTGTTGTAGAAATAGAAGGAAGCCCTGCAGCTGCCATTAATGTTGTGGGCATTGAACCAGGAATGGACGCAATGGGCACCGGCCCTTGTGCAGATGTTCTCCATCTCATCCAGCATCATGGATATCTCATGCGAATCGACCTTCTTGTAATTGAAGCTGAATATGCCTGATCGTTTCTCTGGTTCGTTCGGTCCGATTATGTCAACCAGGTCACCAACACCATCCGTCACCCTCCTGTTAAGGGCGATCTCGTGTTTCTGTATGTTGTCCTTCCCGATCCTCATCAGGTAGCGCGCTGCCTCGCCCAGTCCAATAATCCCTGCATAGTTCTGCAGGCCGGCTTCGAACTTATCTGGTGGTTCATCGAACGTTGCATTGGTGTGGGTTGTATCCTCAACAGTGCCGCCACCGACCATGAACGGGGGCATCTTCTTGAGCAGGTGCTCCTTTCCGTACAGCACACCCGTCCCGCTTGGGCCCAGCATCTTGTGGCCTGAGAAAGCCAGGAAATCAGCATCAAGCTTCCTTACGTTAACGTCGTGATGTGGTATGCTCTGGGCAGCGTCCACCAGTACCAGGGCTTTGTGGTCATGTGCAATCTTGATCACTTCTTTGATTGGTATGGTGGTTCCGTCCACGTTGGATGTATGGATTATTGACACCAGCTTGACATCCCTGCTCATCTTCTTCTCGAAGTTCTCGATCGAGAACGTGTCGTCAGGATTTGGGTCAACTATCTCATGTTTAGTTCCGGCCAAAGAAGCAAGTTTCTGCCATGGAAGCAGATTGGAGTTGTGCTCCCTATCTGTCCCGAGGACGACATCGCCCTTATTAAGATCAATGGTATTCGCAACAAGGTTTATTCCCTCGGTTGTGTTCTTGGTGAATATTACCTCTTTCGTGTGCCTGGCTCCGATGAACTTCTTAAGGCTCTCCCTTGCCTGGTCCACACCCTCGTCAACCCTCTTCCCAAGCTTGTGGGAACTCCTCTCACCACAGGCAGGATACTCGTTGTAGTACTCGTTGATCTTTTCTATGACCTGGACTGGTCTCATTGTCATACAAGCATTGTCGAAGTAGATGATAGGCTTGCCATGTATCTCCCTCTTCATGACAGGGAAGTCCTCCCTTATCTTCTCAACGTTAAGTCCCATTCATCTCACCTTTAATCGAAATCCATTATACGCTCCAAAAGAGCTCACTATCTATAATTTGTCTGAACTCGTTAAATGTCTTTGGCCCCACAATAATCTGGTCGTTTATGAAGAACGTTGGCGTACCGTACACTCCTATGGAAAAGGCCTCAGTGAAATCCCCATCCACCTTTGACTTGTACTTCCTGGATTCCAGGCATTCTGAGAACTGTTCAATATCCAGATCCAGCTGCTGTGCAAGGTTTAGCAGATGATCGAAATCCGCACCGTTCTGGTCCACAAAGAGCAGGTCATGATATTCCCAGTACTTGCCCTGCTCATGTGCGCAGTGTGACGCCTCCGCAGCCTCCTGGGCCCCGGGATGCGTGGAGCTTAGCGGGAAGTCCTTGTACACGAAATGTATCTGATCACCATAATGGGATATCAGCTGCTTCACGACGGGTTCAGCCTCCTTAGTGTACGGGCATAAGAAACAGCCCGCCTCTATGATCGTTACCTTCGCGTCAGGGAATCCTATTGCAGGATCGTGGTCGTGGACCTCCAGCACGCCTGTTATCTCGCCTGTTATACCCTCCATACTGCAGGATTCAACGTGCCCTCCTGAAACAAAGGGATCGAAAACGCAGAAGGCGTCCGGTATTGGTCCATTGCAGTTTCCGTATATGAAGAGGTTGCCTATGCTGTAAGCAGAGTATCCGAGGCTGAGGATGAGGACGATTGTAAAGATCCAGGATATAGCTTCGAAGTGCTTGTACAGGACTTTCCCGAGACCAGGATGCTTCCGCATGAACTTGCCTGTTATCTGGGACTTCATTCTCTTGTCCAGACCAGTGGTGCACTTCCTTAACGTGATCCTCTTGAACACGCAGTCAAAGGCCTCTTTAGCGACAGTTCTGTACTTGGCACTGAAGATACCAAGAATCCCAAACACCACAAGCGCGATTATGCATATCATACAGCAATCCCATCTTCCACTTCATTCGATATAAAGATTCTGTTAGGCTGGGTTTTTAAATATACACCAAATGGTTGGTTAGCAGCCTTAACTGGTTGTTTATTTTATAACTTTTATTATGTCTGCCTTGGTTATTATACCTGTTACCCCACCGTCTTTGGTGAGCAGAACCGCTGCGTTGTGTTGCAGTATTGAGGATATCACGCTTATCGGGGTATTCTGGCTTATTGTGGGGAACGGTTCTCCCATTATGTCCGATACCCTCATTACAGAAAGTTTTTTGGAGTCATAACCCCTTGACATAAGGTCAACGATTGACATCTCTGTTATTGATCCTGCTGGTACGTTATCCCTGAACACAGGCAGCTGGGATATTCCGTGCTTCTTCATCAGCCTGACAACAGCAGGTATCCTGTCACCGACACTGACAGAAAGGACATTCTTCCTGTAAACTTCATTTGCCCTGAGCTCTTCGCTCTCCCTGATCTCCAGGGACTCGATGAAATCCAGAATCTTCTTCATGTGCCTGTAGGATGGATTTATCCTTCCTGACTCCAGCTTGGCTATAAACGACTGGGATGTTTCTGTGTGCCTGGCCAGATCCTTCTGTGTTATCCCAAGGATCTTCCTTCTCATCTTTATGGACTCTATATCCGGAAGCATACCAATATATTGTACCTGTTATTTAAATCATTTATTCCCATCGGAATATTTCTTTCACAAAATTATTTAATACCAGACTCTAAGAGGTATACAATGGTTAGGGAACTTCCGCTGCCCCAGACCAGGACATGAAAAATTCCGGATGAACCGAATGCAAGCCTAGACGCTTGTCAGAATGGTGACGGAGACATCTTCATGCTAACGGTTTTTGTTAAGACTTAAAGCCTTATGGCAGACTGATACCAGAAAGAAGGTTGACGTATTTGTCCAGGCGCTTGATCTCCTTCTCCAGGACATCCAGGGTTTTGGTCATCTTCTGCCTGTCATCCGGACTCAGGGCTTTGAGGTCGGTTCTGCTCTTACCGAAGTCTGTGAGAGTGGAATC
>DAOUYM010000056.1 GCA_030666115.1 Candidatus Aenigmatarchaeota archaeon | reverse complement strand
TGGAAGAGTTCGCCTCCACGTGATTTTGATTTATCAATATCTTTACTGAAGTTGTCTTCGAACCAGGTGCCCAGGTCTTTCAGTTTGAGACTCACACTCTCCTCTGACTTTGGTTCGAGCACCACTGGTTTTTTCTCCTACCTGAACAGACCTAAAAAACCCATACTTAGAATAAAGACGTTAAATTTATAACCTTAATATAGGCATTCGGATAAATGATAAATTGAGATAAAATGTCGAGTCCTGAGGTTCTGGAAAAGGAAGGGAAAAAAGTTGTCCTTCTGGGAAACGAGGCGATTGCCAGGGGCGCTCTGGAGGCCGGCGTCGGTCTGTCCGCATGCTATCCGGGAACACCGAGTTCTGAGGTTGGGATGACGCTCGCTGCTGTTGCCAAGAAGATGGGCTTCTACTTCGAGTGGAGCACCAATGAGAAGGTCGCATTCGAGACATGTGCTGGTGCATCATATTCCGGCGTCAGAACAATAACCGCAATGAAGCACTTCGGTGTAAATGTTGCCAGCGACTCCATATTTCCTGTTGTGTTTACAGGAGTGAAGGGGGGTCTGGTAATCATGGTTGCTGATGATCCCTATGGACACAGCTCAGCCCAGTCAGAGCAGGATTCCAGATTCTTCTCAAGAATGGGAAAGCTCCCATGCATTGAGCCAGCCAATGCCCAGGAAGCCAAGGACTTCACCAAGATCGCCTTTGAGATGTCAGAAAAGTATGAGACTCCTGTCATCCTTAGGACCACGACCCTGATCTCGCATGCTGCAGGCACTGTCAAGCTTGGAAAGATAAAGAAGCCCAAGACCAGGGGCAAGTTCGTGAAGGATTATAAAAGGTTCTACAGCGTCCGCCCAGAGCTCCAGAAGATGCACGACAGGGTTAATAAGAGGATCGATAGGATCGAGAAGGAGTACGGGAAGCTCAATAAAACCGAGGGAAGCGGCAGCACAGGGATAATAACCAGCGGCGTATCCTACCAGTACATAAAGGAGCTGGGAAAACTTCCCGGAGTTAAGATTGGGAAGCTCAACCTCACACATCCCATTTCCAGGGATTTCGTTTCCAGGTTCCTAAAGGGCCTGAAGAAGGTTGTGGTTGTTGAGGAACTAGAACCGATTGTCGAGGACTTTGTCCGGGGAGTGGCGAAGGACGTGAACCCGAAGGTTGAGATATACGGGAAGAACATCCTGCCCAGGATAGGTGAATACAGCCCTGATATCATCCTCGAGAAGCTGGCACCCATACTCAAGATCAAGAAGCCAGACTTCAGGAAGCATGATGACATGCTAAAGAAGATCAAGCTGCCTGTCAGGAAGCCTGTCTTCTGTCCTGGCTGTCCCCACAGATCCACTTTCTACGCGGTTAAGAAGGTGTTGGGAAAGGATACTGTCTGGGCAGGTGACATAGGGTGTTATGTGCTTGGTATATTCGAGCCTTACAAGATGCAGGATTTTGTGGTATCAATGGGATCGAGCCTGGGGATAACCCATGGCATAAAGAAGGTGAGCGACCAGAAGGCAGTCGTCTTCATCGGTGACTCAACATTCTTCCACGCAGGAATGGCAGGTCTTGTCAACATGAAGATACATGGGACCAAGCCTCTTGTTATAATCATGGATAACAGTATCACAGCAATGACCGGCCACCAGCCACATCCGGGAAGCACTTTCACGGGGATGGGGGATCCAAGGATTCCGATGAAGATAGAAGACATCGTGAAGTCGTTCGGGATAAAGAACATCCGGATTGTCAACGCTTTCAACCAGGCTGAACTGCAGTCAGCAATAAAGGACTTCTCAAAGATCGATGAGCTAAGCGTCATAATAGCCAGGGGGCTCTGCACACTCATGATGAAGAGGATTGTCAGGAAGAAAGGCGGCAAATTCTCCACTTTCGAAATAATGCCAGGGAAATCCCACAGGGTATCTCATCTTGTTAAGGACTTCGCATGCCCGGCAATAATCAAGAAGGGTAAGGAGATTTACATCAAAGAGGACATGTGCTGGGGCTGCGGTGTATGCGTCCAGCTGGTTGAAAAGGGAACCATAGTTCCAAGGAAGAGGATGAAAAAATGATCCATAACGTAATGCTAACGGGTGTTGGGGGAGAAGGTGTCCTTATGACATCGGTAATCGTTGCCAGGGCAGCCAGCATAGAGGGGTATGAAATCAGGGGAACCCAATTCCACGGTCTCGCACAAAGAGGCGGATCCATACCCACGCAAATAAGGTTTGGTGACAAGGTGTGGTCTCCGATGATACCAAGGGGTCAGGCTGACCTGATACTCGGGCTCGAGCCCATAGAGTCAGCAAGGTCATGTTTCTACGCGAGCAAGGCAAGGACCAACTTCATCGTGGACACGTATCCTGTTAAACCCGTCTATCTGAATCTCCTGGGACACATCTACCCGTCGAACAAGGAGATAGAGAAAATGATCGCACCTTTCTCAAAGAAGACTATAATGGTTGACGCCTCCAACATATGTGAGGAGAAGTTCGGCAACCCGATATTCGGGAATGTAATGACGATAGGCGTCGCGGTCTCGTCAGGAATGCTTCATCTGAAGAAGAAGTCCGTCATGGAAGCAATAAAGGCAAGCGTCCCGAGGTACGCAATAAAGGACAACCAGACAGCCTTCGAGATGGGCCTGAAGTTCAAGGAATAGTTATTTTTCAAATGCTAGGATTTTCAGTTAACCTTATAAAACTTATGTCGATCGTTATATTAGGGGATTAAATGGCAAAAAAGATGGTAATAAAACAGAACTTTCCGATAGAGTGTTATGGCCGCGATGAAAAAGGGAATGAAGTATTGGAAGAGCCCGTTGAGATTGAATTAGAAATATGTCAGGGTGCAGGCACCATTAAGGGTATATCAGGTGATGTTAAATGCGAATACAACACCGGTGGTCATCATCAAAGATGTAAGGCATCACATCCGGATGTGGATAAGGTTGGAGACGGTGTCACGTGTCCATTTAGTTTTGATTTACCATATGCGAGCGATACTCGTGCTGAACTCATAAGACTGCTAAAAGAATATAGAAAAGAGATGAAAACAGTAATGGATTCTAATCAACAGGATGTAGATGGTGGGAAATATGATCCTGAAGATTCTGTTTATCAAGGAAAATCAGCACGTGCAGCAATATTAAGTCATTATATTAAAAAACTAGACAAAATATTTTCTGAATTTGGTTTATGATTCTTTACAGCGTCTCCACTTCTATATGGATGAAATCAGCGCCAGACTCGAGAGTGATGTTGACGTGGTATTCGCCCCAGGCAGAGTTCATGTATGCATTCACCCTTCCATACGGAAGGAACTCGCCTGTTCTCTCAAGAATGGTGTAACCAGAACCTGACTCTGAATTTGGATCGTTGTCTATTGATACTTCGATTGATTCCAGGGGCAGCCATTGATCAAAATCCTTCTGATATATGGCAAGTACTAATTCGTCTGTTCCGTAGCTGACGTGGCTCTGCAGGGATCCTATCTTTCTCACATAAACCCTTAAGTGATCGTTCTCAAGGACGAAAGCGGGAGTTGCTGAGTAATTGCCCTCGTAGGCAGAGCTATCGAGGTTAGAGCCTATTATGAGGTTTCCGAAGAAATCAGCAGCCCTTGGCGCTATGAACAGTGTGTCTGTATTCAGCTTCCATACTATAGCATTCCTAGCAGCATCTATTGCAAGGCGTCCCATTTCAACCTTAATATCGAATACCCTCCTGGAACCGTTTCCCTCGTACGCAACCCTCTGCACAAGATCATCGATCTCAGAGAAAGCGTCTCCCATTCTATCCAGAGCAGCCGACTGCTGCATCTTTTTTATGAGTGGCATGCCAGACTGGTACACTATCGCCACGATAGATATGGTTATCGCTATGAATATGATAGCTGATATTAGTGTTACGGCCCTCATAGTTAATTATTCAGTTCGCATAGTTAAATTATGCTTTTTTAAATCGATTGGCTTAAAGTATATTGAAGGTGTAGCGTATGAGGATATCGATAATAGGTACTGGTTACGTGGGTCTGGGTACAGGCGTAGGTTTCGCGAGTAAGAGAAACCACGTAATATGCATGGATATAGATAGGGAAAGGATAGAAAAGGTGAGGAGTGGTAAATCTCCTATCTATGAGCCTGGACTGCAGGATATGCTGGAAAAAACTCTGGACAAGGGGAATTTTGAAGCAACCACTGATATGGATTATGCTGTCAAGAATTCTGACATATCTTTCATATGTGTTCCCACTCCTTCGAATAAGGCAGGTGGAACTGATCTCAAATTCATAGATAAAGCATCCAGGGATCTGGGTTCATCTCTCGCCAAGAAAGACTCGTACCATGTGATAGTTGTTAAATCCACTGTGCCGCCAGGCACAACAGAAAGAGTGGTCATACCAAACCTCGAGGAACTATCAGGCAAGAGGGTGGGATCTGATTTCGGTGTCTGTATGAATCCTGAATTCCTCAGAGAGGGTTCGGCCCTGGATGATTTCCTGAATCCTGACAGAATTGTTATAGGTGAATACAATAAAAAATCCGGGGATACTCTCGTAGAGGTTTATTCCAAATTCAATGCACCAATACTGAGAACAAAACTCAAGGTTTCGGAAATGATAAAATATGCATCCAACGCTTTCCTGGCATCTAAGGTATCGTTCGCAAACGAGATAGGGAACATCTGCAAGAACCTCGGAATTGATGTTTATGAGGTGATAATGGGTGTTGGCCTGGATCACAGGGTATCTCCGCACTTCCTCAGAGCAGGTATAGGTTTCGGGGGATCATGCTTTACAAAGGATGTTAAGGCCCTTGTCAATAAGAGCAAGACTATTGGTTATGATCCTACCTATCTGGAGGAGGTCTTGAACCTCAACCACAGACAGCCCCATAGGATCGTGGATCTTTTGAGAAAGCGGGCGGGGGTATTGAGAGGTAAGAATGTATGTGTCCTCGGTCTCGCATTCAAGCCAAATACCGATGACGTGAGGGATTCGTCATCCATAAGGATTGTAAGAGAGCTCCTGAAGCTCGGTGCAAAGGTAAGAGCATACGATCCGAAGGCAATAGATAACTTCAAGAAACTTTTCCCTGATTTGATCTACTGCAAAACCGCGAAGGAGGCTTTAACAGGCAGTGATGCCTGTCTCGTGCTGACAGAATGGG
>DAOUYM010000030.1 GCA_030666115.1 Candidatus Aenigmatarchaeota archaeon | reverse complement strand
CCCGGGGGAGGAATTCACAGCTACCCAGGTCAAGGTTAACCTTACGCTTCCGGAGATGGCGGAAAGGGCCAGGGACTCGGATGGTGTTGGTCTCCTCAGGGCAGAGCATCTGCTTTCAGGCTCAGGCAACCCCATACACCTGGCCAGGAGCAGCCCGGACGAATTCCAGAGGATTCTTTATGATTCGCTTGAAAGGATAGCCAGGACACTTAGTCCCAAACCAGTCTTCTACAGGAGCCTTGATGTGAGGACGGACGAGTTCGATGAAGATTCCAGTGCCGGGTCCAGCGGCGAGTCCGGTGGTAACGTGGGGACCGGTTACGAGACCGGGGAAACAGGAACGGATGATACGGATGATACAGAAGATGTCAGGGAAGCCAACCCGATCCTGGGATGGCATGGGATAAGGAGAAGCCTGGACAACCCTGATCTGTTCAGGATGGAGATAGATGTACTAAGGAGACTCCACCAGGATGGTGTCAACAACATCGTTCTCATGCTCCCGTTCGTGTCAAGGATTGAGGAGTTCAGAAGGGCCAAGAGCTTCCTGGACTTTTCCATAAGGAAGGGGATAATGATCGAAACACCAGCAGCTGCCCTGGACATAGAGAGCTTCTGTACCGAGGGGCTGGACGTGGTCTCGATAGGAATGGACAATCTTGTTCAGCTGGTCCTTGGTGTAGACAGGGACAATCCGAACGTGTCCAGAATGTACACAGAACTGGGCCCTGCCATGGTGAACCTGATCAGGCACGTGGTGAGGACCTGCAAGAAACACGGGATTAAGGTTTCGGTGTGTGGTGAGATAGGCAGTGACCCGGCATCGGTTGAGAAGCTGGTTGAGCTGGGGGTTGATTCAGTCACCTCGGATATCGATTCCCTGGACAGTGTCAAGGAGGCAGTCTCAAGGGTGGAGAAGCGGCTGCTATTGGACAGGGCCAGGGACAGAAGTGATTTATGATGTTCAAAGATTGGTTATGATGTCAGATCGTGACTGGTGTTCTTGTACCAACATGATGATAATTGTTACCCTCTATCTTGAGTTTATGGATTTCAGATGGGATATACCCCAAGCTGATGTTAATGAAACGGAAATCGTGGGGATGAAGCTTCTTATAGATAAACGGGATTAGCGGAACCATTTCTTTTATCTTATCCCTGCCTGAACCGTTCTCTATCTTAGTCCCAAGTTCACATCGATGTGGTTGGCAGAAGAAGTGGTCAATCCATATCACATCATCCGGCCACTCTATATTACCATTATCATTATAGTCAAAAAGAATCTTTCTTAACTTTCTTGGAGAATAAAACTCACCAGGGATCAGCGGTCTATGTTCGCCGTCCCCGTCATCATCTTCCATCTATATATATTGGGCCCGAACCTTTTAATTCCTATCCCACGGGAGGATCTTTAAGGGTTGTTTTGAGGGTTATTTAATTGGGTGTAACTACTTGTGAGTGTAAACAAACCGAAAACCTTATAAAGGTAATGACTATAGGAATAACATGGATTTCAGGAAACTGTTCATGATTTCGGCCTTTGTTTTCGTACTTGTAGCCATGTCAATGTCTATAATGTCCAGTCCTGCTTATGCTTCTGTTTGCGGTGTTAATGTCTATGCGCTGGACGTGGATGGGAATGAGATAGTCGGATACATCAGGAACACAGGCGACACCCTGGAGGTAATAGACTACGACATCTACGTCAACGACGGGGTTGTCAAGTCAGGGGGCTTTGAACTTGACCCGGACGAGGCAAGAAGGATAGAACATGATTACAACTTCGGTTTCAATGAGTACGAGATCGAACTCGTGGCAGAGGCAGATTGTGACGCAGATGACAGCGAAGTGATATTTCACAACATACTTGAACCTTACATATGCCAGAACCCGTCAGCACTGAACGGCCAGGATTACTGCGACTACGTCAACACCAGGTATCTGGTCTGCGATGACGGAACCTGGATAGTTGAGGATATCAACTCAGGCGAGTACTGTTACAACTGCGATGTCTGTGGTGACGATATGTGCAACTGTGGTGAGACATCAGAGAGCTGCTGGGTCGATTGCGGCAACACATGCAACTCAGGATACAAGGACACCTACAGGTGCAACGGCGCATGGAGGCAGAGGCTTTACCTGGATCATAACTGCAACTACGAATGGAGGATATGGGAGAAGTGTGAGGATGAGTGCTTTGATGGTTACTGTGTTGGAGAAGGAGACGATAACGGCAACGGGAATGGCGGTGACAATGGTGATTATGACGGTGACTGTGGTGCCAGTATTGTTGGTTTTGATTACATATCCCACATCTCTTCAGGATCCCCTGCATGGGTCAGGGTAATAATGGAGAACACTGGTGAAGACAAGGAAAGGCTTACAGCCAGGCTGTACATAGACGGATCCCACTGGGGTTCAAAGTATTCTGATCTTAATCCAGGAGCCGAGGCAACCAAGGGCTTCAACTTCTACCTGGATCCAGGAAGCCATGACATCAAGATTGAGGTTAGGGCAGATTGCGGTTCCAGGGAGATCAGGGAAGTCGTAATAAACTCACAGAGCTCTGGGACATTCCCTTCAGGATGCAACTACAACGGAGTCTGCGAATATGGCGAGTCTTACAACACCTGTCCGCACGACTGCACCAAGCCAGAACCATCCCCCGGATACAGCACATCAGTCGACATCCATCCAAACACACTCGACATAGAGAAGTTCACAACCGGCGTGGTCAGCATAGACATCACCTCAGCCAGGAAGCAGACCTTCACCATAACCGTTTCAGGTGTGGACACGGAGTGGACATCGTTCCCGGGGACAGTTGAGATGGAGACCGGGAAGAAGAGAGTCTACCTCTACGTAACACCTGACGAATCAGGAACACACGCGCTTGGTGTCAAGGTTAAGGCAGAATCAGAGAGCAGGGAGTTCACAGACACAGTGAACTTTTACGTGTCACCTGCACAGAATGGTGCAGGATACGGACTTGCAGGTTACCTGATAGCTACACCGGCAGGATTCGCAGCAATCGTAATCGGAATAATAATAATCGCTGGTATAGTCGTGTATGTGTTCTACAGAAGGATAAGGCCGGACAACGAGTACAGGCCGGTCTGGGCGAAAGCTTTTTAAGGCTTTCGTTTTTTCACATGCACTTAAAAAATTTAGTAACCATTTAATGTTTATGAGCAGAATTGGAAGCAGAATATTGATTGTATTCGGGGCGTTCTTGGTAGCTGCTTTAATATCATTTTCCGGTGCAATGGCACAGGGCTACACAGAAATGACCATATTCCCGAATCAGATATCCGTCTGTCCATGCTCATCCATAACACCTGAGCACATTTCTGTTGATGTCAAGAACCTGCATTTCAACACGGATAGTTACAAGTTCACGCTCAACGCACCGCCCGGATGGAGTTCCCAGATACAGGATTCTCTGGTCCTTGGATCAGGAGAGGAAGGAAGCCTTGACCTCTTTCTGATAAACGTGGGATGTGACGTCTCACCGGGAATCTACACAGCATCTGTCACAGCGGATTCACAGACAAGGCAGGAGACAGTCACCGAGAACCTTGAGATAGATGTTCTTCTTTGCAGGGGCGCAGAGCTGACTGTTGTTGGGGACAAGGAGAAGGGAACATGCTTCGAGGAGCCGGTTCCCCTGACATATGATTTTGAGATCAAGAACCTCGGAAAGTTCGAGGAGACCTTTGAGCTGACCTCTTCTGTTGAGTGGGCGGGTTTCTCAGAGTCAGAGATCACCCTGAACGGGGGCGAGACCAGGGGCTTCAGTGTGGTACTGAACCCCGAGCAGCTGTCAATGGGGATGTATATGGTAACCATAAGCGCCAGGTCAACCAACCCTGGTTCGCTGGTCTACTATTCACCTGTCACCCGGAACATTGAGCTGTACGTGAATGATTGTTATGATTTCCTTGCTGATCTTCAGCCAAAGGAGAACGAAGTCTGTTTTGGTGACTCAGTTGAATACAGCCTCATGATAGAGAACACTGGCCAGATGGCTGATTCATACTCCATCTATACCCCTGGCTGGGTAACAAGCGATGAATCAGAAGTGAGTTTGGAGCCCGGCCAGAAAACCATCCTTCACATAACCGCAACACCAGGCATACAGGGAACACAGGACGTCAGCCTTACAGTGACCCCAGTCAAGGAATCCACCAACAGCAAGAAGGTCACATCCACTGTTACAGCAGGTGAGTGCAGGAGTGTCGCTGTTATAGCGTCACCATCGGATTACACCATCTGTAGTGGAAAGCCGCCTGTTGATTTCGATATTTCTGTCAAGAACACCGGCACTGTTGGAACCACATATCAGCTTTCATCCAACCTGGGCGTGATCCAGGACACATCACTCACAATAGCTCCGGGAGAGACCAGGACAACCACCATGACACTGGACATAGCAGGACTTGAAGGCCGGGTCGATATAACAGTAACAGCCGCTGATGGCGAGATATACGACGAGACAAAGATAAGCCTGATGGTTGAGAACTGCTACAAGGCCGTCCTCACAATAGAGCCTGATATGCAGGCTGTCTGCCCTTATGATTCTGTCAGTTACGTTGTCAAGCTGGAGAACACAGGGGAGATGAGCGATTCTTACATACTCAAGTACGGTGACCAGGCAGAACCCATTGACCTTGAGCCCGGTGATTCAGAGAGCTTTGAACTGACCTTCCTCGTGCCATTCGAGGAGGCAGGTGCCTACATGGTTTCTGCCCTGGCTGATTCAGATCAGGTTTCCCTTACTTCAACAGCTGCACTGAACGTCAAGACGCTCCAGGAGTGCTACAATGCTGAAATGGACGCCCCTGGTGAGAAGAGGATAAGGCCATGCACCATTGACGAGTGTGATGCAACAACGGTTCCGGTTCAGATAAAGAACACTGGTGAGAAGCCGGTCCTTTACTCCATCAGCGTGGAGGGACTTGTATGGATACACTTCGAGCCAACAGAGCTGAACCTGAAGCCAGGCGAGTCAGGTATAGTCTACGTCTACCTTTCACCGGATTTCGGGGTTGAAAAGGATACATACACACTTGTGATAAAGGCTGAATCAGATTATCTGGACATAATCCACACAATGGACGTGGTGGTGACAGACGACCTCACAGGTGAGGGTGATGGAACCGATGTGAGCCTGAACGCATCCACAGGCAACATAACAGGAGCAATCATAGGCGGCGACAGGCCGGCATGGAAGACAATCCTGGTTGCTGTGATCGCACTGATCATAATCATAATCCTTGCAATACGGTTTATTCTCCTGGTCAAGAAGTAGAAAAGAAGTAGAATATTCTTCTAGTCAAGAAACCCGGTCAAGAAATTCACAGATAGATCACAGATTAGATCACGGATTAGACGCCGGTTTCCATATCCTCAAGCAGCATGTTCTCCAGTTCCTCCATGCTCATGGGTTCTGATGGAAGCACGAACATCGAGTCATCTATGACTGCGTTGGGTGTGAATGACGTGGCCTTCATTGAGATCATGGTCGAGACAGTGCTGATTCCCATCTCTGACATTTCCGGGTCGTCTCCCAGATCAGACACCATTGACATGGATGTCGAGAGCGAGACACCTGTCTCGGTGTCGTAGCACTCATTGATTATGAACTCCTTGATGTTCTTGAAGTCAGAAACACTGTCAGTCGCTATCCCCAGCATTTCCATCTCCTCGAGTGTTATGGAGTTCAGCTTGGTTATGTCCATATCAAAGCTGATGTTGTAGCAGTTCCTGCCTGCCACGCTGCTGATGCCCTTGAATTCCATCCTGAGTATACCCTTCTCCACCATGTTTCCGGTGGCCTCTATCATGCTCTCGGGGTCGCTGAAAGGCACCGACTGCTCATCACCCAGCACGCACAAGTATTCATCCATGGCCTGGATGCATGCAAAGGTGCCTTCAGTCAGGTAATACGTAACAGTGTTCATGGTTATCCCCATCATTATCGGTATCTCCATGTCAGACCTCATCAGGTCGCCCTTCCGGTAGATTGTGAGATCACCGTCCATCTCCATCACAGGGTCCATTGAAAGTGTGTAATCGTAGGATATCTTATAAGAATCAAGTTTGTCTATCTTGTTCAGGGAGTCCTCCATTATCTGGGCAGCATCCTGCGTGGTGCAGCCGCTCATGAGAACAACGATGAGAACCGGTAATACCAGGATTAGTTTTTTCATTGAATTAATTCTTGCCGGTGCGGGCTTAAATAATTTCTACTTCCTGTCCAGCTTGACAGCGGTGCCGTATGCCAGGAGCTCTGCTGCCCCGCCTACCACAGTCGATGTCGTGAACCTGACGTTTACTATTGCGTCAGCCTCCAGCTTCCTGGCGTCATCTATCATTCTCCTGACAGACTCGTCTCTTGCCTCTGAAAGCATTTCAGTGTATTCCTTTATCTCCCCGCCAACCAGGTTCCTGAGACCGGCAACTATATCCTTTCCAAGGTGCTTTGCCCTTATGGTATTACCCTTGACCAGTCCAAGTGTCCTCTCTATATTCTTCCCCTCAATGTTGTTAGATGTTACAACCATCATTCCATTCACCTCCTATATCATTCCCTTTTACTGAAATTGAGGATTCCCCTTCTGGAATCCCTGAGGTCAAACCTGGACCTCTTCATCATCTTCATCAGCATATCCCTGCCCATCCTGTGGTCAGATATTGAGACCAGCCCGCCCGGCTTAAGCACCCTTGACACCTCCCTCATGAGGGTCCTTTTCTCATCTATCCTGTGAAGCGCACCGTACAGCAGGACAGTATCAATGCTCTCCCTTGGAAGACCTGTCTCGATGTCAGAAAATATGGTCTCTATGTTCTTGAGTCCCCTCCTCTCTGCCTTCTGTTCAATTGTCTCCAGTGCCAGCGGATGGAGATCAACCGCATGGATCATTCCCCTCTCACCAACCATTTCGGCTGCAGGGATTGTGAAGTTTCCTGGTCCGCAGAAGAAATCGATCACGGACTGACCTTCCTTTACGCCGAGTTCATCCAGTATCTTCTTCGGCCTTCTCAGCACATTCCTTGCCCCTGTCAGGAACTCGGATGTCCTGAAGACGAAATCAGGCGCTCTCCATTCACCTTTGTCTATATCCCTTGCCATATGAATCACCTTAAGATTTGAAAATGATTATTATCACATCCGATTATTATCATACCCCGGGATCATTCAACGATCATTCGAATGTCTTGGTTATGAAGCCCGCGATCTTGTCCCTGGTGTTTGAGCCTATCCTTGGTTTCATCCACTTAATCCCGTACCAGGATATCAGTGCCAGGATTATGAAGGGGATCTCGACCATGTAGGCATTGGGTAACTCGGTTAGTGGCTGCATGTTGTACACGAGCCACGGGATTATCCCGTCAACCAGTGTCTTGAACAGTATGGAAATTATGAGGTAGCTGATCTTCTTTCCCTTTATCGCGTAGACCACCAGAAGGGTGGAGAACACGTGTATGAAGAGGATGGCGATCCTCTCTATTACCGGACCGAGCACTATCCAGGTGCTTGAGTTGAGCTGCGAGAGCAGTACTGTCTGCGTTGCCTCAGGAAGCATGCTTATGATCTGCGGGAACAGTATGAACATCAATACGTTGATGAAGGACGTCGCCCCAAGGAACAGTGCCTCAACCGCGCCGAACCCGATACCAAAAGCGACTGCCTGCTTGTAGTTCATGTTCTTGAGCCTGGTCTTGATCATGAAGACATAGGAAAGGCCTGACTCAAGGATTCCTGTCCTCAGTCCCAGGTACAGTCCCATCACAACGAAGATCGAGAGAAGGCCGTATGACTGGACCGAGGCATTGAGCACTGGCGTGATGGTGTAGTCCATTACTATCTTTATCGCTATAGCCACTACCCATACGCCGGCTCCCCAGAGAAAATAATTAGCCCCTGCCTTGGTCCTTCTTTGCCACCAAAGCGGTACCAGTATACCAACAAGTATCATCCCTATGCCACTGAGCAGCAGTCCGGGGTTAGTCATAATATCGTCACCATCATTTCTTTCGTTTTATTTCCTGTTTCATTTCCTGGGTTTGTTTTCGTTTGATTTATATTGCCTCTCTTTCTTTAAATCCCTTAACCTCTCCTTTACCAGGGAGAGCAAAACCAGAGCAACACCCACAGCAACCAGTGCCAGCCCGATCCTTATGAACAGCGGGATATCCTCCTCTATCGCAAACATGAAGATTCCATAACCAGCTATAACAACTATCCCCAGAACCAACAACCCAACACCAACGAACTGCGAGGTTTTCATTGGATTATATTTCGTGCTGGGATTTAAATCAGTGCTCTCACTACTCTCCTCAATTTATTTCCATCATGTGGTTTGTGAAGAACAGAAACATCTCTTTCTCTAATCTCTAATTCGTGTTTAGGCATATCTGCATTAGTTGAGTGTACCAGAATTGGTGTATTTTTCGTTTTCTTATTCGCCCTGATAGCATCAATTAGCGGATAACTCAATAAATCATCTCCACCAACACACAATCCTATAACAAATAAATCATATCCATTGTTCATCATATCGTAGATTTCAGACTGGTGACTAAAAAAATCAATCTGGTATTCGGGTAATGGTAATATCTCATTATAAATCCCTGCACCTACCATATTATCTCCCCTCTCAGCCAACCAGGCAATTTTCTTCATGACTTTGTCTTATCAGTTAGTCTTTTAAGGCTTGGCTCTCGAAATCTATTTTTAATCCTGGCACCAATTATAATCATGCCGAAAAAAAGAAAACCCAGGAAGAGATCGAACAATGGTGTGAGGAAAGAAATCATTGTTATTGCGCTTGGAGGGAATACCCTGCTGAGAGCAGGTGAGAAGTTCTCGATACACCAGGAAGTGAAGCACATAGAGGAGGCCTGCAGGGAGATTATGAAGATATCCAGGCTGGGGCATCGTATCGTCATCACCCA
>DAOUYM010000039.1 GCA_030666115.1 Candidatus Aenigmatarchaeota archaeon | reverse complement strand
TATCTTCTCAAACTCAAACTCTATTACACCAGGAAGACGCTGGGTTATGTCAGCTGAGATCTTCTCTGCAGCTTCCCTGGTCTTCTCAACATCATCTCCAGGTATCTTCACCATTACAGAATCAGTATCTCCATAAACAACACTGTAACCAAACTTATCTTCAATAACTTTTTTGGTCTTCTGTATGATATCCCTTCCATATGATGTCACTGCATTTGCAACACCCAGGTCATATATTCTGGCCCTCGAGTATCCCAAGTGACCATAGAAAGCATTGGCCATTATTTTCAGTGCCCACTGTTCAGCATCCAGTATCCTCTTAAGTCCCTCATCTTCTGCCTTACCTAGCTTCTCCTTAACGCTGGACCTCTGCTTAACCAGCCTCTCCAATATTCTGGGTATAATACCATACCTCAGCTCCTTTGGAACGAACACTGCACCGGATGGTGATTTTATGGGCTTGTGGTCAGGGTTGCTGGGCATGAAATCCTTCATCAGGGTTGTGGGACATATGTTGAAAGTTCTTATTATGGACGGGTACATTGATTTGAAATCAAGGACCACGACATTGGAGTGTAGCTTCTTATCAGGCTCTATCACAAACCCTCCCTTGAGTTCCTCCCTTCTCGCGCCCTCCCTATTGGATACTACCTTCTGGTCTGGTTTGCATGGGAATACGTATCCCTCCTTATTGAATTCCCTCAGAAGGAAGTTCTCTATCCTCATAGTTTCACCGGAGTCCAGGGTATCCTGCAGCAGGGTTCCGGATATCTTGGATAACGCAACGTACTTGTAAACGAGGTTGAGCTTCATGATAAGGCTCATTGCCAGTTTTGAGTCCTGTTCGGAGTACTTGACCAGTCTGTCAAATTCCTCCCGGCTACCTCTCCAGAGTTTCTCGATCTCGGAATGCTTAACATTAACCTTCTCCTCATTCAGAAGTTTATGTGATACAGTATTGAGGTCGTATCTCATCAGGGAGAAGTCCTTCTTTACCAGTTCAAATGAGTCAACTATCACCCTTCCTGTTATGGTGTTCCTGTATCTTGACATGAGCTTCTTGCTGGTGACCTGTTTTTGGTTGCATCTGCCAAGGATGGGTTTTACATTATTATCCCTCATTCTGTCAAGTATGTATGGTATATCGAAATTGTTTATGTTGTAACCCGTTATGATGTCAGGATCATATTCATGGATAATCTCTATTAATTTCTTGAGAACCTCCTTCTCAGAATCACATACGGTAACCCCCTTACCTGGTCTGGTAGAGAGTACCATAATATTGTTCCCCCTGAAACTGGAATCAAACACCATGGATATCATTATTATAGGATCCTTGGCAGCATCGGGCACGTTCCCTCTCTTCAGGGGTATGCATTCTATGTCCAGTGCAATGGTCCTGAGTGGTGCGTCTTCCGCCTTCTCCAGTGGTTTAATTTCCTTTATTTTAACTTTCTTTCCGGTCAACACAGTCTCTGTTGTGGCTGGATCAGTTTCCATACTGACCCATTCCATTCCATTCAGACCAAGATCATTCATGAACCTGTACCTGAAGAGTATGTCAGCCTCGTACGGGATAAACCCATTAGCTTTGAGGTTCTCTCTTATTTCAGGTGTTTTTGCCGGGTTCTTTATGGTAACCTTATGCATGTCTCTGGGAGCCTGGTACCCCATCACAACATCCCTCCTGACCCGTTCTATCTTAATTACCTGAGCCTCCCCACTCAGGAACTTCTCAACACCCTTACCCTCAACATAGAAATATGGCTGATAATCCTCATAGAATGCACAAACACTCTCACCTTTCATGTCCTTGCCAAATATTCTTATTATTGGCTTCTCGTTCACCAGTACATAATCCACATTCAGTATCTGCATTTCCATAGAACAACCCTCAAACTCTGTTGAAATGAACACTAATATTTAGAATGAAAAAATAAAAGCACAACACAATCCCCATAATATATTATCAAAAACCTCTTTTCAAGCAAAGAACAAGGTAATCAATTTAAAACACCAGCACAATACCTTGAATAGAAATCTAGGTGATATTATGAAGATAAATCCAAGGCAGATGGAGAAAATGATGAAGCGCATGGGAATACAGTCTGTTTCTATAGAGGCTGAGGAAGTTGTGATAAAGACGCCCGAAAAGGACATAATCATCAGGAACCCCCAGGTGTCCAGGGTTAACGCAATGGGCCAGGACACCTTCCAGATATCCGGAGACGTTGAGGAAAAAGAGAAGGAAGGCTTCAGCAGCGAAGACGTTGAGACTGTGATGACCCAGGCAGACGTATCAGAAGCCGAGGCCATAAACGCTCTCAAAGAGACCAATGACCTGGCAGACGCGATAATGAAACTAAAAAAGAAATAACCAGTGAGCCGGATCACACCCAATCAGTCCACCAATCAATCGGGTCTGGTCTATTCTGGTCTATGTATCTAATCTATATTAGGAAACCTGTACAATAATTATTATATGAAGCCGGCTGTGAAGACCGTTAATCCTGATTCTGTGAAGGGTATTACAGGCAAGAAATGGCACGAGATAGACGTAAAGAGTGTGATGAAGGATATTGGGACCAAAAAAGACGGCCTGTCTGATTCAGAAGCAAAAACAAGGCTAATGGAGTTTGGGGAGAACGAGATCAGGCGTAAGAGGAAGATAAGCAAGCTCAAGATATTCGCCAACCAGTTTACCTCCCCACTTGTTATAATACTTATATTCGCTACCATACTTTCTGCTGCGATAGGAGAGATGCTTGATGCGATAGTTATCTTTATTATTCTAATCTTCAATGCATGTTTCGGTTTCTTCCAGGAGTACAAAGCAGAGAAGACCATAGAGGCGCTCAAGAAACTAACCGCCCTGGAAGCCACGGTTATAAGGGATGGGAAGAGAAAGACCATACCCAGCAGGGAGCTTGTCCCGGGTGATATTGTTGTCCTTGAACAGGGCGCAAAAGTTCCTGCTGACATCAGGATCATGAAGGAGATTGAGCTAAAGGTGGACGAATCCGCACTGACAGGAGAGTCCGTCCCTGTATCCAAATGCACAGAACCCGTTAAATGCGATGCTCTGGCAGATATCGCAAGCGTGGCTTTCATGGGAACCATAGTTACATATGGAAGGGGACATGGTGTGGTTGTCAACACAGGAATGAGGACAGAGATAGGAAAGATTGCGAAGATGGTTGAGGAGGCAGCAGAACAGGCCACCCCCCTCCAGGAGAGATTGGGGGAGTTCGCAAAGAAGCTCGGTTTCATTGTAATCGGAATATCCATCATAGTAATAGCAATCGGTATCCTTAGGGGTCATGCCATGATGGAGATGATAACAACAGGAATAGCACTTGCAGTCGCAGCGATACCAGAGGGGCTTCCTGCTATCGTAACCATAACATTGGCGATAGGCCTGAAGAAGCTGGCCAAACACAATGCCCTGGTGAAGAAGCTTCCTGCTGTCGAGGCTCTGGGAAGCACATCAGTCATATGTGCAGACAAGACCGGAACACTCACCAAAAACGAGATGACGGTCCGGAAGATGTGGTACAATGACAAGCTGATAGAAGTGACAGGGAAGGGATTCGAACCCAAAGGAGAGTTCCTCTCCAACAAGAAGAAGGTGGATACCGATAAGGACAAGTCACTGGAACTTCTGCTCAGGACAGGAGCACTCTGCAATAATGCATACATGGAGAAAAACAAATCCGGAGAAATAGGGATAATAGGAGACCCGACTGAGGGAGCGCTTATCGTGGCGTCGGCAAAGGTGGGGCTCGGTAGAGATATCCTTGAAAAGAAGAACCCGAGGACAGACGAAATTCCCTTCACCTCTGAGAGGAAAATGATGAGCACTGTGAACAAGACAGGCGGCAAAAACATCCTCTACGTCAAGGGTGCACCAGAAACCATACTCGATCTCTGTGACAGGATATATGATAACGGAAGGATCAGGAAACTGGATAGGAAACAAATAAGGGTGATATTGGACATTAACCGCAACCTGACGAACGATGCCCTGAGGGTTCTGGCGTTTGCATACAGAGAGGTCAAGGCAAATAAGGTTAGTGAGAAGAGCGAGAAGGATTTGATATTCGTTGGCCTGGCAGGAATGATAGATCCACCAAGATCTGATGTCAAGGAGAACATAATCCTTTGCAGAAAAGCGGGGATAAAGACCGTGATGATCACAGGCGACCACAAAAACACTGCCCTGGCGGTTGCCAAGGAGATAGATCTCTTTAAGGAGGGCGACAGGAGCCTGACTGGTACAGAGCTGGACTCCCTGTCAGACAAGGGACTCGAGGATATTGTGGAGAAAGTTTCGGTGTACGCAAGAGTGAACCCGGAACACAAGGTGAGGATAGTCAAGGCCTTCAAGGACAAGGGGCACATAATAGCAATGACCGGTGACGGAGTGAACGACGCACCAGCCCTGAAGAACGCTGACATAGGGATCGCAATGGGGATAAAGGGGACCGATGTCGCAAAGGAAGCATCAGACATGATACTTGCAGATGACGACTTCTCCAACATAGTGAGGGCGGTTGAGGGCGGCCGCCACATATACGATAACATAAAGAAGTTCATCTACTATCTTCTCTCGAGTAATATAGGAGAGGTCCTGGTGGTGTTGCTTGCGATGCTGATATTTGTTGATTCCTCGGGCAGCGCGCTCCTGCCATTGCTGGCCGTGCACCTGCTCTGGATAAACCTGGTTACAGACGGACCGCCCGCTCTTGCCCTGGGTATAGATCCACCATCACCGGACGTGATGAACAGGCCGCCAAGGGACCCAAATGAACCAATACTGACCAGGGGAGCCAAGCACTTCCTCATACTGGTAGGGATCATAATGTGCATAGGAACCCTTGGAGTTTTCTGGTGGGGTCTGGCTGACGGCCTGGACAAGGCAAGGACCCTGGCCTTCACAACACTAGTCATCTACGAGATGTTCAATGTGATAAACTGCAGGTCCCTGAAGTATTCAATGTTCAGGATAGGAATATTCTCAAACAGGAAGCTCATATACGCCATCGGGGTATCAGTACTGTTGCAGCTCCTGGTGATATACGTGCCAGCCATACAGGTTGGTTTCAGGACAGTTGCACTCGGACTCTTTGACTGGGTTGTGATATTGGCTGTTTCGAGTACTGTACTGATAATAACCCAGCTCAGGATTAAGCTGTTTGGGGGGTTTGATTAGTGTGTGGTACTATTTCGTAATTTTCGCAGTGGGACTGGCACTCCTGATAAAGGGAGCTGATATTGTAGTGAAGTACGCATCCAAGACAGCCCGCCTACTTGGGGTGTCCAATTTCATGATTGGTCTGACCTTGGTGGCTTTCTCCACGACCCTCCCTGAGCTTTCGGTCTCTCTGATGGCTGCCTTTTCTGGTGTGGTTGACATAGCCACAGGAACTGCCCTAGGCTCGATAATAGCAAACCCTGCGCTCATACTCGGGCTTGCGGCTCTGTTCGTCCCGCTTGCCACGGACAGGAGCATACTAAAGCTGAACTATATCCTTATAGTATACCTCCTCGTCTTCTCACTGCTCATCATTGACGGGCTTGTTTGGTATGACGGGGTTATTCTGCTCATTCTGTTCGCTGCCTATATGGGAAGCCTGATCAGGGGCGGAAGAAAAATGAAATCAGGCATAGAGAAGAAGAAACCCAGAATGAGATTCAGTAGGGCGGAGATATTGAAATATATAATCTTCACTGTGGTTGGTGGGGGGCTGGTTGTTGCAGGCGCCAAACTCCTCATAGACTCCACCATAAACATATCAATCATATGGGGAGTGCCTGAAATGCTCATTGCTACCATAGCAGTCGCGATTGGAACATCTCTACCTGAGCTGGCTGTGGCAATGACAGCGGCCTTCAAGAAAATGGTGGGAATATCCATAGGCGACATTCTGGGAGCGAATATGTTCAATGTGATGGTGCTCGGGGTGACGTCCCTGATAACCACCATATCTGTTACCACAAGAGTGCTCACAGTAGTGATACCCATGGTGCTTTTCGTCAACGTGCTACTGCTGATTTTCATGGGCACGAAATGGTTCGGTTCAGAGAAATGGCAGCTGTCCAGGGCCGAGGGGGCCATACTCATTACGATCTATATCATTTTCGTTTATCTGCAGTTTGTTTAACTGGCTTTGCTGGTTTTTGGTTTTATGGGTTTGCCTGCTTTCTCAAATTTTATATCGTTTCCTATCAAATCCTTTATGGCCTTTTCCAGCTTATCTATCTTCACCCTTATTTGTTTCATTGTATCCCTGTCACGAACAGTGACAGTTTTATCCTTCAAAGTCTGATGATCTATGGTTATACACAGACCCGTACCAGCTTCGTCCATCCGCCTGTATCTTCTTCCAATAGAACCAGAATCATCATAGAATATGGACAACCCCGATCCCCTAAGAATATTCTTTATCTCAAGTGCCTTTTCAGGCAACCTGTCCTTGTTTACAAGAGGGAAGATGCCCACATCGATTGGGGTAACCGGCCCCGGAAACGATAAAACTGTTCTGTTTTTCTCTTCCCTGAACGATATGTCCATAAGTGCGTATATGTTCCTGTCTACACCAAAAGATAGTTCGAGCACATGACATAATATGTTCTTTCCATCCAGGTTAACCACCATCTTCTCCCCTGAAACTTCCTGGTGACCCTTTAGATCATGATCTGTCCTGTAGTGTATTCCCGCAACCTCCCTGAAGCCACCAAGAGTGTCCAGGTCAATCTCAACATCGAAATGGTACTTGTTGTAGAAGGCCCGCTCCTCTTCTGAGAGTTCCCTGAATCTGAACTTCTTCTTTGGTATCTGTAGGATGTCAAGATAGAACTGCTGTGCTTTGGCCATGTAATAGACATAAAATTTTGGCAGCTTCATCTTTGAGACAACATCCTTACACAGGATCTCATTCACCTTACCTGACTTCTTGTTCTTTACAGGACGTATGAGTAGTTTGTAATTCTGAATCTCTTTAAATCTGGGATGTTCTGTTATCGTATCAGGGTCAAAGAAAATCTGAAGCTCAGCCTGATTGAATTCCCTCATCCTTATGATAGCATTACGTGGTGATATCTCGTTTCTGAACGCCTTTCCTATGACAGCGATTCCCATCGGTAGTTTCCTTCTGAGCGCGTCAAACTCGAGCTTGAAATTAACATATACTCCCTGTGCAGTTTCCCCTGTCAAATAGGCCTTGGCAACACTTTTACCGGCTCCCACATTAAGCGGGAACAGCATGTTGAAGACGCCCGCCTTCTCCAGCGAACCTTTGCACTTGGGACACTTAACATTATGTTTTTTGATAAGTTTTGTGAGCTCTTCTGCCGTGAGACCTTCAAAACTCTCTCCCAGGAAGCTCTCCATTATATGATCTGCCCTTTCTGGGGTTCCGCATTTTTTACATTTAACAACAGGATCCACAAAATGTTTTAGGTGCCCGGATGCTTTGAAGACATTTTCAGGCATTACAACAGACGGCTCTATTTCATAGAAGTTTTCATCAAGCCCTATGAAGAATTCCCTCCAGAGGTTTTCCCACTTTCTTTTCATTGCAGTCCCCAGATGTGCATAATCATAGAACCCAGCTATTCCTCCATGTATCAGGGAGCTCTGCCAGAAGAACCCCCTTCTCTTAGCGATATCCAGAATGTCAGCCATACATAACACCAAGTAACCGATGTCAACTGATATATAGTAAGGAGAGATGACTTAAAATGTTTTCATTACCACACGCTTTACCGAAGCCTATATATTTCTTTTTTCGACAATAAGGTTATGGACCAGGAAAACTTGGGTCAGGATAAGCGGCTGAAGATTGATCTCCATATCCATACCCACCATTCAAAAGACGGCAAGAACGA
>DAOUYM010000041.1 GCA_030666115.1 Candidatus Aenigmatarchaeota archaeon | reverse complement strand
ATCTGAATGGCATAAGCCAGAAATAGACGAGGCCCTGGCCCTTGTTCAGGGCAAGAAGCCACCTACACCCAAGCCGACCCCAGGACCCGGATCACCACCACCAGAATACCCAGAACATAAACCAACACCAACCGAACCAGCAACAGGATACCATGGACCAGCGGGACCACCACACCCCAAACCACACAGTAAAGGAGAGGTGATAAAACTGCTCATTCACGGACCACACCCACACCCCAAACATCCTCCAGGTCATCCAAAAAATAAGAAGGCGAAAGCGGGTTTTGTGGTATCCCTGATAGCAGGCATACTGATGCTCATGACCAGTGCGGCCAACCTGCTGGTGAGTTTTGTCGGGTTCCCCTACACTGACCTGGAGTTCATCTACACGCTCGGTGTGGGTACCATCATACCACAGGACCCGTCCTTCATAATAAACTCCATACTGACACCATTCGGCCAGATCCTGACAATACTGGGATTCATACTGGGCGTGTTTGTGATAATTGGTTCCTTTTTAATGAGGAAGTCAGGAATGGCAGGAAGCGGGGGAAAGATCGTACTGATCTGCTCAATCCTGAACATACTGGCACTCTGGGGCCTTGGCCTGATGGGGCTTGTTTCTGCAATCCTGGGAGTGATAGGTGGGATACTGGGGATAAAGAAAAGATGATCATTAAGAAGCCCTAAGAGCTGGACTGGATTTTGTTATGTGGGGAACGGATAGGTTTACAGGGATTCTTTGTTCACCACTCATAAGAAGAATCATCTTTATGGTAAGAAGATTATCGTGAAACTTTGTATCAACTTTACATGTAATTATGTTTGATAGCAGATTCTTGTTTATTCTAACATTATCTATAACAAGTGATTTTATCAGTTCACTTGCCCTCATTATCTCTATACCAACCAACCCTCTATTCTTGTCAAAATCAAGTACAATATCCCCAATCTCAATACTGGCAGTGGATTTAGATTTACCGCTGTACAAGAAAAGATCATCATTCTCCTTATCGTAATCGAACTTAAATTTTTGCATGTTTCTCAACTCAGACCGCAATAGAAAGTAGTCCCTCAACCTGGAAGATGCCCTCTTCGGTTAGGGTTAACATATCTTTTTCCTCTTTAACTAGCTTACATAATTCCAGATTTTTGAGTCCTTTAAGTGAATCTTCACCGAAATTTTTTATAATATCCTTCTTTGTTATTCTAGGATTATGCTTGGCTAAGTATAGCAGAATCTCAATGTTATTGTTCTCTAATATGATATTCTTCAATTTAGACGCTGTGTAATAAAGGATTTTAAGATTTTCACCCATACGATTCTCCTATTCTATATTATCTTTTAACATTAATATATTATTATCTTCTGATCTTCCTCAATCTCTCTTTCCATGATTTATAGCTCGGACTTCCCAGTCCTCTCCCTGTTGTGGATTGTTTCATTATAATATCTGCTAATCTATATATCCTAAATCTAGAATAGATTAGAATCTTCTCTAATAGGTCCGTCCCTTTATAAGTAATTATGGTAGGAAACATTCTTATATACTGACTGGGATCGTTTTTAAGTTTGTCAAATTTAGACTGTTTTATAAAAAATATAACCTTTCCATGAAAAATATAGTTCTCAGACAGATAGTTTTGTTCGGTTATTGTTCCGGGGCTTTCACCATCAATAAAAACCATTAGTTGGTGATTCATGCAACATGTTTCCAGAATCTGTATTTGGTTAAGCCCACCTTTCCTGTACATATTATAATAATCATCGATCGTTTGTGCATATACGCCGTTTTTAAGCAATGTGGTCTTTGCATCGTTTAACTTCTTTCTTTTTGTGGGAGTATTCCAGTCACCAAATATTATAATTTTCAATGACCTGATTACAAGCATGTATTCATTTTCTTTCTTTTTCAATTGTTTTCTAATCCTGTCCCTAATCTGCCTAAACTCTTTAGAACCCAATTCTGGTATGGAAGTCTCTAGTTCTCTCTTAACTTCACTGAAATATTTATCCAATCTAACACCTACCTCAGACATTCATGTTAATATTTAAGCGTCCCTTATACCGTCTGTTATGACCTTGATTATGGTCTCTCCCTCCGGCAGGCAGGGCGAGTCTATCAGCTTCGCTATCCTCTTCTCACCCTTGCTCTTCCTCAGGTATATACGGAAGGTCGCCTGGTGGCCCAGGATATGCCCTCCTATCGGTACAGTCGGGTCTCCAAAAAGAACATCAGGCCTTGACATCACCTGATTGGTCACGTAGATGGCCAGGTTGTTCACGTCAGCCAGCCTCTGCAGCTTGTGAAGGTGCCTGTTCAGTTTCTGCTGCCTGTTCGCCAGGTTACCCCTTCCGGTGTAATCGGCTCTGAAGGCTGATGTAAGCGAGTCAACTATTATTATCTTGATATCGTTCTTCTTTATGAATTCATCTGCCTTCTCCACCAGCAGCACCTGGTGATCAGAATTATACGCACGGGCAACGAGGACGTTGTCCAGGGTCTTTTTAGGGTCCAGCCCGTATGCCTTTGCCATGTCCATTATCCTTTCCGGCCTGAACGTGTTCTCGGTGTCTATGAATATGGCCTTTGCGCCCATACCACCCTTTTCCTTGGGCAGCTGCACTGTTACGGCCAGCTGGTGCGCCAGCTGTGACTTCCCGCTCCCAAAGGCACCATGAGCCTCTACTATTGCCTGGGTCTCTATACCACCACCCAGAAGATCATCCAGGGACTTGCTTCCTGTAGTTATCTTCCCGATACTCTGCCTCTTCTTCATGACATTGGTCGCGGGCTCAAAACCCATCTGCATGCTGTCCCTTGCTCCTGATATTATCTTGGCAGCTGTCTCTTCTCCCACACCAGCATCACCCATCAGCTCACCGGGAGAAGCAGCAGCTATCGCCATTACGTCATCATAACCTGCCTCTTTAAGCTTCTCTGCTGTTTTATCGCCCACTCCGGGCAGTTTTGAAATTTCTTCCATTCCCATTCCAATCATCTCCTTATCGCCATTGCGATCTACCTGACTGATCTTATCGATCTTATGATCATGTTCAGCTTACTGAAGAAGTCCTTCACTTCGTTCTCAGTGAGACTTCCCCTCTTGTAGAAGGCCCTCATTGCGAACAGTTCTGCCTCGCTTCTTATGTTCTCTGTCTGGGTCTTTATGTTACTCATGTTCGTCTCAATGTTCATTCCTGTTTCCTCAGCCGAACCCATCATGTTTGAAGTATTGGCACAACCCTTTATTAAGGTGAGGTGCGTGGCGTTCCGGTATTCCGGTAGACGATTTTCGATATGTAGCTTACATGCTCCAATTCTTCACATCATGATAAAACGATTATATCCCCAGCACCCAGCAGTATGATATATTATTGTTTCACCATGCTTGATCTTTCGTAAACAGATTTTTAAGCTTGAGAACAAGACCATTATGGAGGGATGGTTGTAGAAGAGCCTTGCGGCTAAAAAGAAGATAAAAACAGAAAATAAAATATTAAAGGATATATGAATCTGGTTTTCCCATTAATTCATTAGCTGCTTCCTGTGGATCAAATCGTCCGTCCTGGGGAACAGTACTTCTACCATCTCTATCGCATAAGTCTGTAACAAGTTTTGCTATGATATCCACTGAAAGATAACCTTTATGGAGCGTTCCGTCTGCGTTTTCTCCCTTAAGAAATTCATTCACGGATGCGTAACAGGGTTCTAAATGTTCATGGTTGCCTTGGCTTCCAAACTGCATCATACCTTCCGGGTTTGAAAGAGCATCCAACATTGAATCTGGATCTGTTGGGTCTGCAGGAATATAGACTTCTTCGCCACCCTGTCTTATTGCTCTTATGGCAGTTCCCCTATAATCTCTACATAGAGATGCTAATGCTTCCACAGCGTTTTCCTTTCCGATTATTCTTTTTGGCATCTTATCCCCCCTTTATTACATGTAGATTAACTAGTATTTAAGGCTTTCTATTTGTCACTACCACTGAGTAAATACTATATATTGGGGTTCTCTCGAGCTCAATATTTCGTAGAAAAATAGTGATTATCTGGGATTTTTCACAGAAAAATCCTAAATCACGACCCCAGCAGTGACTCACATTCCTTCTTCACGTCAAAGCTGCCTATCTCGTTGACAATGAACTCCACGCTTTCTGTGAAGCTGTTCCTCTTGACCCTTCCCTTGAGGACGTACTCGTTCCCGAGCGGCTGTATGCCCTCCATCACAGTGTCAATACCCTTGGTCTTGATATCATTTACCATATCCTCTGTCTTCCTTTCTATCAGTTTTTCTGCCATTTCCCTGAAGAAGACTGCCCTGATGTTCTCTGTACCGTCATCCACTATCCCTGTCACAACCATTGCGTGTTTCGGTTCCACTTCACCATGATCACCACACTTCCATTTCCCGGAAGACGGCTCGGTCTCCTTTATCCTTGTCCCGCATTCAGGGCATATCTCAAAGAGCGGATTCCTCCTGAACAGCTGGACCAGGCAGGCCCTTATTTCAGCGTACTCCCCTTCCCTGAAGTCCTTTATGTCCTTCCTCCTGACCTCCCCGAACCTCTTCTCTATCACCTTCTGCTCAGGCACGTCCACAACCAGGTCTGTCTTGTCTATGCTTCCCCTGCCAAGCCTCAGCTCAAGGGAGTCCCTGTTATCAGTCTTGACATAACCACCGCTCAGCTTAACAACATCACCCACCTTCAGCTTCTCCCTTTCAATGACATCAACCTCGTCATTCCACACCGAAAGCCTTACAGTGCCTGATTCATCCCCAAGCAATATGTTGGCAACTCTTCCTGTCTTGCCGTTCCTCTCAAATTCCCTGGGCTCAGATATGTTCATAATTCTCCCCACCATGTCGACTGACCTCAGTCCGGAAATCAGGTTGCTGATCTTGAACTGCCTCTTGCTCTCCTTTAACAGGCTCAAACCCAGTTCCCTTGCAACTATGTAGGCAGCACCCTCCCTGGACACCAGGCCGGAAAGCTCAATGACCTTCTCCTCTACCATCTTCCTTACCTTATCCTCAGGGATCTTGGCATGCTCACATATCTTCTCAACAACCGTGTCCAGCGACATCATAAGAATCACAATCCCCATTCCAGTTCAAATACATTCCAATTTCAAATCTATTTATCTTGAGTTCTGAATTATTTAAACCTTCCGAAAACCTTCGGTTTTCACCAAACAATCGTACGAGCCGACCCCGACTTCTTCACAAAAGCCACCATTTACACAAAGCCCCGGATCAAGATTATCATTTCTATTTTGCAGTTAAACAGTGCTTAAAAAGCTTACTATGAGTTATTTAACATGAAAGCGAGAGAGGTAATTGAAGTCCTTGAAGAGATTGCACCACCAGAATCAGGTATCGAACGTGACAACAATGGATTGATTGTTGGTGACACTGGTATTGATGTAGAAGCCATAGGTGTTACCTGGATGGCCACTGTACCAGCCCTGAAAGAGGCAGACTTTAGTGGAGTGAATTTCCTGGTTGTCCATGAGAGGGTGTTTGATTACTATCAGTCATCCGGATGGTATGATGATATCCCTGAAAAGGAGAAGGAAATCAACATAAGAAAGAAAGAGATACTGGAAAAGTCAGGGATGTGCATCTATAGGATGCATTCCAACTGGGATTGCTATAAGGATTTCGGTGTTGTTGATTCTTTTGCATCGTTACTAGAATTCGGAGACCCAGTTAAGGAGGAGAAATTCATCAAAACCTACAGAACATTCAAAACACTGGAAGAGCTGGCAGAACATGTAAAGGAGAAACTCATGCTTAATTACATCGAGGTACACGGTAATCTGAATAGAAATATATTTTATGTAACCCCTCTGATAGGAGGATTCGGTGGGAATCAGAGAAACATGCCCGAAGTCGCAAAGAAACAGGGATCCGATGCCCTGATTGTGGGCGACCTCGTTGAACCTATCCTGATCCAGGCCCTGGAGCTCGATTTGAGTGTTTTAAAGACGCCGCACAGTAAGTCAGAAATTCCTGGAATAAAGAACCTGCATAAAGTGATTGAAGAAAGGTTCCCAGACATAGAAACACACTACATTCCTAGCGGATCTGGTTTAGGTTTTAGCTATGTGAATATTTTGTAAGAACAACACATCACCTTTAAATTACTTTCCAGTAACTTCTCTATATACGATCTAAAAGGACCCACAACCCCCGAGATCGACAAAAGCAGAACCCATGAACGACAGGGTTTGGAAAACCAGTAAAGGAAGAATTGGCATGCCAAGGAAAGAAAGGATAATTGTCCTTTCAGTGGACAGGGACAATGATATTGGAGAGAAGGCGGGTGTGAAGGGCCCGATAATAGGCAATGACGACGTGATGAAGGCAGCCATTAAACTGGGGATGGCAGATCCTGAGGATTCTGATTTCAATGCAATGTTCCAGGCACTGAGACTCAACAAGGAGATGAAGAAGCAGTACATCACAGAAGTCGCTGTCCTGACAGGTGACAGGAACGTTGGTGTGCAGTCAGACAAGGAGATAGCCAAACAGCTTAAACACGTCATGGGAAGGTTTGGTGCTGATTACGCGCTCATGGTGAGCGACGGGACACAGGACGAGAACGTCCTTCCAATAATCCAGTCCAGGGTCCCGATACTCTCGATAAACAGGGTCGTTGTGAAGCAATCCGAACGGCTTGAGTCAGGTTACTACAAGATAAAGGAGTTCATAGAGGAGACCCTCGAGAAACCCAAAGTCGCCAGACTGTTGTTCGGACTTCCTGCAATCTTCTTCATACTCTACGCCTTCCTGGGCTTTGAGGGATGGAGATTCATACTGGGTGTGATCGGGATCTATCTGTTCCTGAAGGGATTCAAGATCGATAACTACATCCATGCAGGATACGATGAACTGGCCACCTCGATGAACAGGCGCAGGTTCGCCTTCTTCACGTATATAGTGGGGATAGCTGTAGGCATACTCGCCACGTACTGGGGATACGAGGCAGCCATAACCTGGATAAACATAGGCATATTCGAGCTGGCCTCTGCCTTCATATCGGGTTCCATATACTTCTATTTCATAGCCTTTGCAGTGGCCTGGATAGGGAAGAGCCTGAGTTCCGGAGAAAGACGCGGCAGGACCATAGCATCTGTCGTGATATTCGGCTTCGCCATATCCCTGGTCATCTACAACGCAGCAGACCTCATAATAAGACCAGACATCTCCATGGCCAACTTCATAGTATCAATAGTCCTGGGCTTCGCCCTGATCCTGGCAGCCCTGCTCATGGAACTAAAGAAGTAAA
>DAOUYM010000067.1 GCA_030666115.1 Candidatus Aenigmatarchaeota archaeon | reverse complement strand
AAGGATTTATTAAGGTTCTGCGAATAATTAAACATGCCACTGAAGAAGAGCAGGTTCCTTGCGGATGATGTTGCTCCGGGGGACGTGATCAGTACGCTCTCCAAATCAATTCTTGTGGACGGGTTCCACATCGTGATCGATCTTGAAAAATCAAAAGGATCCTACATGGTCGATGCGAGGAACGGGAAGAGATACCTTGACATGTACACGTACTTCTCCACACTTCCGATAGGGCACAACCACCCGAAGATGAGGGATAAGGACTTCTTAAGGGAACTCACTGCAGCTGCCCTTGAGAACCCGGCAAACTCAGATGTCTACACAGAGGAGTATGCAGGATTCGTGAAGGCATTCAATAAGTACGCGAAGCCCGCGCACATGAAGCACCTCTTTTTTATTGCAGGAGGGGCCCTGGCAGTGGAGAATGCGATCAAGGCGTCAATAGACTGGAAGGTGAGGAAGAATTTCGCGGGAGGCGCAAAGCGCGAGATCGGGAAGAAGGTCATACACTTCAGGGACGCGTTCCACGGGAGATCAGGATACACACTCTCCATCACGAACACATCAGACACCAAGATAAAATATTTCCCCAAGTTCAGCTGGCCAAGAGTTCTGAACCCCAAGCTCAGGTTCCCTGTTACGGATAAGGTCCTGGCAGATGTGAAAAAGGCCGAGAAGAAATCGCTTGATCAGATAAAATCTGTGATAAAGAGATACCCGAAGGGTGTCGCCTGCGTAATGTTAGAGCCCATACAGGGCGAGGGGGGCGACAACCACTTCAGGAAGGAGTACATGCAGGCAGTCGAGGACGTGTGCAGGAAGAATGACATACTATACTGCCTGGACGAGGTGCAGACCGGGTTCGGGTCCACAGGGAAGATGTGGGGATTCGAACACCACGGCACAAAACCCGACATAATAGCCTTCGGGAAGAAAGCGCAGGTCTGCGGAATAATGGTAGGGAAGAGGATTGATGAGGTCAAGGACAACGTGTTCCACGTCTCGAGCAGGATCAATTCCACGTGGGGATGCAACCTCGTGGACATGGTGAGGGGAAGGCGCTACCTTGAGATAATAGTTGAGGACAAGCTCGTCAGGAACGCAGCCAGGATGGGTGATTACTTCGTGAAGAGGCTATGGGAGCTGTCTGAGAAGCACGAATGCATCTCCAATGTCAGGGGAAAGGGATGTTTCATCGCCTTTGAGATGCCGAACGGGAAGGAAAGGGACGCCCTGCGGATGGAGTGCTGGAAGAACGGCTTCGCAGCCCTGGCATCGTGGCCCACCTCCATACGCTTCCGCCCGCCACTGACAGTAAGCGAGAGCGAGATAGACGAGGCAATAGAGAAGCTGGATATGTCACTGAGACGCTGAACTTGTCCTGAAACCCTAAGATGTTTTTGATAAGATTGAAACCAATGCCAATCGATCAATAGAAAGCTTTATAAACTAAAGTTTACAAATATAAACTAATATGGATATGTATAAACTAAAGTTTACAAAACTCCAGAATGAGATATTCAGATTGCTTTGTATAAAGGCTGGAAGCTCCCTGAACCAGAGGGAAATTGCCAGACTGCTGAGAGTCTCGCCTACCGCTGTCTCCAAATCCCTGCCCAAATTGGAACATGATGGGTTGCTAAAGGTCAGAAGAGACAAAAAAATGAACCTCAGTTCGGTTGAGCTCAACCGCGAAAAACCAAAAACGGTTGCTCTTAAGAGGCTGGAGAACCTGAAGCTTGTTTATGAATCAGGACTGTCCGATTCCATTGGAGACAGGTTTCCCGGCTGCACGATAATCCTTTTCGGAAGCTATTCCCTTGGAGAGGATACTGTGAAATCAGATATTGACGTTGCTGTAATAGGCTCAAAAAAGAAACACGCCGATTTAACAAGATTCGAAGAACTTCTGGAAAGAAAAATAAACGTACAGTTCTATAAGGATATGAAAGATATAAACAAGGATCTGGGATCAAATATACTGAATGGAATTGCATTGTCAGGGATGATTGAGATATGAGACCGCTTAAAGTATTTGAGGAGTTCATAGGTAACGGAACTGTAATAAAAATAAGCCCCAACGTACCGAGAGCAAGATCTCTCGTCGGGGAGGCTGGAAGAAGGAAGAGGTTCCTTGACGAGATGCTCAAGAAGATCGGAATGAATGATGATAATGCAAACATTTTCATTGAAAACTCATACGATATTCTAATAGGTCTTATAAGGGCAAAACTTCTAATAGGGGGGTTTGATTCCTCAGGAAGGGGAGCGCATGAGGCAGAGGTCTCTTACATGAGGAAACTCGGATTCCCGGAAAGTGATGTAAGATTCATGAATGATCTGAGATATTACAGGAACGGGATACTCTACTACGGGAAGCAGTTTGATGTTGATTATGGAAAAAAGGTGATAGGTTTCCTGAGAAGAACGTTTACAAAATTAAAACCATAGATCACCATTAGTGTATCAATGAAATTATGTGTTGTTAATTCAAGACGTTCCAAATGTTTAAAAAGCTAAAATCCGCCCGGGGCTTATCTCCATCCAGACCTGTTATGCGTTCTTGCTGGTCTGCGTGACGACCCATGGTAACTGTCACGGGGCCTGTAGGAGCTCCTGGCATTTCCCCTCCAGCCAATCCTCGCGTTCTTTATGTAAGGTGTCTCTTCCTTAATGATGTCAAACTCGGGGTTGTTTCCCAGGATCTTCTTATAATTCTCCCAGTCCCTCTGGCAGAGCAGATTGACTATCTTTCCCTCTTCTCCTGCTCTTGCTGTACGGCCGATACGGTGGATGTATTCCTTGGCATCACCAGGAAGGTCATAGTTATAGATATGCGATACTCCCTTAATGTCCAGGCCACGGGCTGCAACATCCGTGCACACGAGCACGTGGACGTCTTTGGAATGGAACTGCCCGATAACCTTGCTCCTTTTGTCCTGGGAGAAGCCGCCGTGTATAGCTATCGCCTCGAGTCCGTTTATCTTCAGGTTATTGACAACGAAATCAACATTCCTTCTGGTGTTGCAGAAGACCATGACAAGTCCGCTATGCTCGCCCCTGAGCAGGTGCACGAGCAGTGAAAACTTCAGATTATCCATGATATCATAATATACCTGTGTCATCTTGGAAGGATCCACGTATACCTCTGCAGACACCTTCACTGCGTCTCTCATGTATCTTCTCCATAACCTGTCAACGTCATACGTGATCGTGGCTGAGAACAGCAGCATCTGCTTTTCGCGCGGGCATGCGTGGATTATCATCTCGACGTCATCCAGGAATCCCATGTCGAACATGCGGTCTGCCTCATCGAGTACAAGAATCTTGATCCCATTCAGGCGCATGGTCCTTCGCTGCAGGTGATCTATTATCCTGCCAGGAGTCCCGACAACC
>DAOUYM010000015.1 GCA_030666115.1 Candidatus Aenigmatarchaeota archaeon | reverse complement strand
CGAGCCATTTATTATACTAAACCAAATATAATATATGAAAAAAAGGATACCCATTGTTCCTATTCCGATGGATAAAGCAGCCAAGGCATCCAAGCGATTCCTGAGTCTGGGAGAGAGCATTTCTCATTTCTTTCCTGGGCTTCACTTCGAACTGGATCAGGCTGGGTTCGATTTCGATCCAAGGGAATGGTGTGCAATAGCAGTGTTCTGTTTCGTCTTCTACATATCCATGATCACTGGTGTGTTGTTCGTGATAATGGTTGCAGCCAAGGCAGAGATACTGACTGTTATAACAATATCCCTGCCTGCTGGCGCTATTGTTGGTTTTGTATCGCTGATCTACCTGATATTCTATCCAAAACTCCAGGTGAGCAGGAAGATAAAGGACGTTGAGAAGAACCTGCCCACCACCCTGCACCACCTGCTCATAGAGATAAGATCCGGTGTCCCCTTATACAACTCCCTGGTCTCAATAGCCCAGAGCAAGTACGGTGCCCTCTCCAGTGAGATAAAGAAGGCAGTCAATGAGATAAACACAGGAAAGTCAGAGATCGCGGCACTGGAGATACTTGCAAGGGAGAATCCCTCTCTCTATTTCAGAAGGGTAATGTGGCAGATAGTCAACTCCCTGAAATCAGGGGCAGACATAGGAGACACCATAAAGATGCTGGTTGAAAGTCTACAGGAGGATCAGAGGATATCCATAAAGAAGTACGGATCAGCCCTGAATCCAATGGCTCTGATGTACATGCTTTTTGCTGTAATATTCCCCACACTGGGCATAACCTTCCTTCTGGTGATATCATCCTTCATAGGAATGGCATTTGATCTCCAGTTCATGCTGATGGGAATACTTGCTTTCCTCCTGATATTCCAGTTCATGCTGATAGGAATGATAAAGAGCAAGAGGCCGGCGGGGATATAGATGGAGTGGTCAGAATACCTTAAGGATTATTTCCTGGAGATGATATCAATAGTAGTCGGAATAGTGATACTGCTCTTCAACAACATATTCGTAGTGGGCTTCATCCCATTCCTGGTCCCGATTCTCAATGTTGTTGGTGGTATTGTACTGGTTGTTCCTGCCACACTGATATTCTACACCAGATACAATACCAAGAGGGAGATGGAACAGAGGTTCACTGGATTTGTTCTGGATCTCGCGGATTCAATAAACTCCGGAATGACCCTGCCGCTGGCATTGGAGCACTGTTCAGGAAAAGACTATGCGTCCCTTACACCCCTTGTAAATAACCTGAACTCCCAGGTCAACTGGGGAATACCGTTCCAGAAGGCGCTCCAGAACTTCTCCAAATCAACGAGATCCAAACCCATCGTCAGATCCATAACAACCATAATAGAGACCTACAAGATTGGCGGGGAGATATCTGACACCCTTGAAGCTGTCTCCAAGTCCATGCTCACCATAGAGAAACTGAACAAGGAGAGGAAGTCATCAACCTATTCCCAGGCAGTGATGCTATACCTCATATTCTTCGTCTTCATAGGAATACTGATAATAATGCAGGTCTCGCTGATACCAGTACTCTCCCCGGATAACGTCGGCGGCCTCTCCCTCATATCACAGACAACAGTGATCCCCACAGAGATATACACAGAAACATTCATATGGTTCATATTGATACAGGGATTCTTTGCAGGCCTGGCAATAGGCAAGATGTCAGAGGGCGCCGTCATGGCAGGACTGAAACACTCGCTTATACTGATACTGGTCGGGTATGCACTTTTCTCATTCGCGATCCAGTTCCAGATATCCTTTTTCTAACCATTATGGTTGAACAGGGTTCAAATTTATAAAGGACAGGAAACAATATTCTATATATGGTAAACAGAAAAGGTGTCTCGCCTCTGATAGCTGTTATAGTTCTAATTGCATTTACACTGATAGTTGCGGGAATGCTGGCAACCTGGGCATCCAGGTTCGCGAGAGATACCCTACCCACGACAGAGTGCTTCAATATAGACGTGATAATCCAGGGAGCAACCTATGAGTCCTCAACAAGTACACTGAACCTCTACGTAAAGAACAGGGGAACCGTCCAGCTCACCTTTGATACTCTGATCAAGTACCAGAACGGAACCATAACACAGGCAGGACAAAGCTACACCGTTGACGCCAACCAGCTAAGGACATTCACCTTCACCGGGATATCGAACACAGTGGATGAGGTAACTATCCAGTCCCAGGAATGCACCAATGTCCAGGATCTGATACAGAGACAGTGGATAACAGGGCTCTAAACCCAGTCCCGATTAACTAATTCTTTCTAAGTTTAATAAATCCTGGCAGACAACAATATTATGTGTACAAGTTAATGCCAAGAGGGTACCAGAAGAAGATAGAGGAGTTGTTAAAGTTCTCTGGCAGCAAGAAGACCCCGGAGGCATACGTCAACTCCAACTTCATCATAAGCGTTATAATAGGGGTTGCTGCCGCGTTATTCATGATGGAGTATTTCATATTCGCTTTCATTGGAGGGTTTGTTGCTGCGTTCGCACTACTCCACGGCCTGCTCATACTTTCAGTGGACAGGCGAACCAAGTTCATAGAGACCATACTCCCTGACGCACTGCAACTCATGGCAGCCAACATAAGGTCAGGGTTCATACCCAGCAGGGCAATGCTTCTTTCTGCCAGGAAAGAATTCGGCCCACTGTCAGATGCGATAAAGAAATCAGGCAAGGAGATGATGACAGGAAAATCCATACAGGACAGCCTTAACGAAATACCAAAATACGTCAAATCAGAGGCACTCCGCACCACTATAAGCCTGATCATAAGGGGAATAAAGTCCGGTGGTCAGCTGGTTTCCCTTTTCGAGGAGACAGCACTGGACATGAGGAGAAAGGAATCCATAAAGAAGGAAGTGAAGGCCAACATCCTCATGTACGGAATATTCATAGGATTTGCAGGTGCGGTCGGGGCTCCTGTCCTATACGCACTGTCAGGATTCCTTGTAACTACGATAGGTCAGCTGGGATCGGCAGCTGAAATCCCCCAGGAGGCAGCGACCCAGCTTCCGATGTTGGGTTTCGGTGGCCTTGCCATAAGCCCTGAGTTCCTCTTCATGTTCTCCCTGGCCGCCATAATCATAACAACCTTCTTTGGCGGACTGATAATGGGAATAATAGATTCAGGAAAGGAGAGGGCAGGGATAAAGTACATACCAGTGCTGACAGCACTTGCCCTGACCATATTCTTTGCTGCAAGGATAATGATAACAACAGTCTTCGGCACCATGATACCGGGATAAGATAAGAGCATACATAACGGCATCGTGATCTACTATCTGAATAATATTTATATACAGGCTGGGCCAATTATTAAAAGATCATATGAAAAAAGCACAAGCAGCAATGGAATATCTGATGACTTACGGATGGGCGATAATAATCGTGATAATAGTGGCAGCAGCTCTGTATGCAATGGGACTATTCAGTCCGGGTGCACAGTCAGTATCAACAGGTTTCCCGAATGTGGGAACACCAGAGATAGGAGCATGGCAACTTCTGGACACAGGTGCATTCACAGTTAAACTCAAGAACAATGCCCCGTACGCAGTTAACATAACATCCCTTACAGTCGAGTGGGGAGCAACAGCATGTACAACCCCGGCAATAAACAGCAAAACCAACATAGGAGCAGGAATCTGGCTGGGAATGGGAACAGAGTTCAACATAACAGCTACATGCGGAACACCATCCTCTGGATCGGTCTACGGGATAGACGTCCAGGTGTCGGGTCTGAATGACAAGGCCATGACATTCTCTGACAAGGGAAGAGTCACAGGAACAGTAGCCTAAGACAGTGGCATAGTTTGATTGCCCTGTCTTATTCCTTTAGTTTTTTTATTCATTTCTATGTTTTTTTATCGTACCTTAGCTCAGTCTTTTAAGCCAGTCGCTCCAATTATCTCTCATGTACAAGCAGGTTGTTGTCGTGAGGAAGGACCTCAGGCTGGACAAGGGGAAGCTGGCAGTCCAGGTCGCGCACGCGTCTCTTAACGCTTACAATAAATCAGACCCTGACGTAAAAAGAGAGTGGGAGGACACAGGAGGCAAGAAGGTTGTGCTCAGGGTTGATGGTCTCAGGGAACTGATAGCTTTGCACAAGAAGGCAAAGGAACTGAAGCTTCCCTGTTCACTGATAAAGGATGCAGGCAAGACTCACATACCCCCGGGAACAGTAACTGCCCTGGGAATAGGTCCCTGCAGGGACGATGAACTCGACATGGTTACCGGAAACCTGAAGATGCTTTGACGGTGTTGCGGGCAGTGTTGCGGACAGTGGTGTGGCTTGGGGTTGAGTGTGTTGAGTGTACTTTTATATGTATCAATTCATAACATTTAGGAAAGGAGTTGTGTATGAGCGACAAAGAAAAGGATCAGGGAAAGATTCTGATGTACCAGGTTCTGCAGGCAGAGCTTGAGCAGCTGAACAAGCAGGGTGTCATGATAAACAACAGGCTGATCGATCTGGAGACCACTGATCATGCTCTGAATGAGATGATGAAGTTCAGTAAGGACAAGGACAGCATGGTTCCGATAGGGTCAGGCTGTTATGCCCAGGGAAGTGTTTCGGGTTCAGGTGTTCTGCTGGACATAGGCGGCGGTGTAATGGTCAAAAGGGATATAAAGACAGCCAAGGCCTTCATTGAGGAAAGAAAGGACGAGATAGAAGACGCAGCCAAGAGACTGCAGATCCAGATGAATGATGTTGTCAAGAACATAAACGAACTAATGCCAGCAATCCAGAATATAGTAAGGGAGCAGCAGGAGCACCACGACCACAAACACTAAATAATTAGAACACGATTAAAACAATTAGGCGTCGGCTAGTTCCAGTCATCGAATCCATTCAATTCAGTCTCTTCTTCTTCGAATAGCATCAGCAGATGATCTACGCAGAAGTTCCACTTCATTAGATTTGGTTTCGAGCCACCGGAGACTCCTGGTTTTTTCATAAGAATGATATGTAAAGAAAAGATTAAAAAGGACAAGAAGATTAAGCCCTACTTGTGCTCGTACTTTTCCTTGAGTTCGATGTCTATCTTGATGCCTTCTGGTATGGGAATTCTGACAACCTGCCTCAGTGCCCTCTCGTTGCTGCCTATGTCTATGATCCTCCTGTGGATCCTCATCTCCCATCTGTCCCATGTAGCATTGCCATGACCTGTTCCGTCACCACACGGAGTCTTCAGTGTCTGGACTCTGAGCTTTTTGGTTGGCAGTGGAATGGGTCCCCTGCAGGAAACACCATACTTCTTTGCTATGTCCCTGATATGCTCGCATATCTCCTGCACTTCCTCTATCTTCCTTCCTGCGAGCTTGATCCTTGCGAACTCCATACAATCACCATTAAGTCTTTTACCTCTTTGACCTCTGTTTGTATCTCCTTGCTCCCCATGAAGAGTGCGGGGGCTTGTGTGGTTCTGTTCTCCTTGGGTCGTATACCAATAGATTCTTGTCATACGTTAAATACTTTTGCTTGAGGTCCCCGCCAATCAGTTCGACCAGTCCCCTTGCTATTGCCATTCTTATGGCCTCTGCCTGGCTCATCGGACCCCCGCCCTTAACACTAATCTTGACATCAAATCCCCTGTAAGAATCACCTGCAATAACCAGCGGCTCCATTATCTTGAGCCTTATCATCTCGGGCTGAACCAGTTCCAGTGGCTTGGAGTTTATCTTTATAACCCCCTTGCCCTTCTTGAACCTGGCCCTTGCTATTGCCCTTTTCCTTTTCCCGACAGTGAAGACTGGGTCCTTCGGCTTCGCTGTTTTTTTCTCTGCCTTCTTTGCAGCCTTTCCTTTTCCGGTTTTCTTTTCTGTCCTGGCTTCTTTCTTTACGTCTCCCTTCTTTATGGTTTCCTTCTTCACGTCTTCTTTCCTGTCATCTGCTTTCTTCTCATCCAGTGCTTTTTTCTTTGTCATATTATTTCGCCCTCATGCTCAGCCTTTTGGTGAGCTTTCCAAGTTCCATGTAAGTATGATCCCTGTTCATCTTTGCTTCCTCGAATCTCTTGAATTCTTTCTCTCCCAGCGATGCTGGTTTTGATTTGTAAACCCTCAGCCTCTTAAGGGCTTCTGTGCCCCTTGGCTTCTTTGGAAGCATCCCCCTAACCACCCTCTTGATTATTCTGTCAGAGGTCTTTGGGTAGAATGGTCCGTGGTAGGGATCTCCCCTGTCAACCTTCTCTTTGTAATCCTTTATTATAAACTTCTGGTTTCCTGATATAAGTGACTTCTCAGCGTTGATCACGTAGACCCTTCTACCGTTCAGCAGCTCCTTGGCTATCTTTGTTGCGAGTCTTCCCATCACCTGTTCCGAAGCATCCACGTATATTTCATCCATTTTCCACCCTCGCTTTCATCCCATGATCTTTATCTTATTACCCTTGGGGTTCTTTTCAAACAGTTCCCTGATATCCATGCACTCCCCTCCGGCCTTCTCGATCTTCTCCCTGGCCTCTTTCGAGAACCTCAGTGCAGCGATTTTGAGGGATTTCTTTATCTCTCCAGGACCAAGAACCACGCCAGGAACCACAATACTCTCCATGGCTTCAGTGTGCTTCTCCAGGGTGTTAAGGCTGACCTCGTGCCTTTTTCTCCTGGGCCTGTTCAGTTTCTTGGCAACTGCTTTCCATGCGCCAGCGTCTTTTTCAGACCCATGTCTGTTAAGATCCTCGATCAGTTTCTGCATGTCCTGGCTCTTTTTTCTGATTTTCATCCTAATCTTTTTCTATTTCCCTCTCTTATTTAAATATGTTCGCTTGTTGATGCTATGCGCAGGCTGATTTTATGCAATATATTCAGGTCGGCTTTCCGGTTTATGCGGAGGGGCGGATTCGAACCGCCGAACCCACTAAGGGACTGGATTTCTCACGCGCAAATCATCCCATAGTCATAACTCAAGTCTGACCACACGACTTGAGTCCAGCGCGTTTGACCACTTCGCTACCTCCGCGTTATCCGGTACGGTCTCCAACCTTAACAGGCTATCTATCGATTAATATCTATTCTTATGAATATTAAGTTTATAATAAAAAGAAATCGACTTACACTTCCTCAGAAACGTTCTTGAGTTCCTGTTTTATCCTGTCCATCTGACTGTAGATGTCCCTGACGTAGGTGTTGACCTCGCCGGGTGTGCCAACACTCTTTCCAGCGTCCCTGACATTCCCTATCCTGGTCAGCTTGGAGTCCAGCATTGATATTATGGTGTTGAAGTCATCCAGTGCCTTGTGTGATATGTTTATTCCTGTGGTCAGTTCCTTCTCTATGTCAGCCAGTGCATCCAACGCATCCCTCAAGCTCAGTGCGAGTGACTTGAGTTTCTGGAGATTGTCCACAACATCCCTGTACTTGTCTATCTTTATGAACAGTGGCGGCGGGGATTTTGTATGGTGGTGTTCTGCCCTTGGTATATGGTGCTCAGTCCTTGATGCTGGTGCAGGAACAGGTTCAGGTATCGAACCTCCTGGTGATGGGGCCTCGGGAAGATTCCTCTCAGAACCTGAGTTTGGTATTGGCCTTGGGATTGGTTTAGGGACAGACGGTATTGATATTCCTTCATCGTTATCCATAGAATCACTATTAAATAATTCGGTTCCTTCCTTAAAAAGGTTTCAAGAATCGTTTTAAGAATCAGAAAACTCCCAGAACTTTAGGATGCGCCAGTCGGGATTTGAACCCGAATTACCACCGTGGCAGGGTTCCACGCTAATGCTTGATGTCCTACCATTAGACTACTGGCGCACTGGATATATTATATATCATCCTTCTTTTTAATCTTCTGCACTCTGGTGCTCCTGCAATTCGGGCACAGCCTGGTTGCAGGTTCCATGAATATGGGCTTTCCTACCCACCCGCAACTCTTGCACTCGTACTTGGCCATATCATAACCTCCTTCCTTCGTTAGGATTCCATATCCTCCATTCCCATCCCAAACTGCTTGGCAAATCTTGCCAAAGGACCCCTCTTGAATCCCTTTCCGCCCTTGGTCATCCTGATCACCTTCTTGACTTGTTTGTAGTGCTTGATCAGTCCCCTCACATCGCTTTCACTGGTTCCGGATCCCTTTGCAATTCTCCTTATCCTTGCCGCCTTTATGACGTCGGGTTCCTTTTTCTCGTCAGGGGTCATGCTCTTTATGATGTGCTCCCATCTTTTCATCTTCCCTTCCTGAACATCCATGAATCCCTTCGGAATCTTGAGTCCTGATGCACCCGGGATCATTTCCATGACCTTGGAGAGCGAACCCATCTTCTGCATTGACTTTATCTGACTGAAGAACTCGTTAAGTGTGAACTCCCCTTCCATGATCTTCTTGGCCTCGTCAGGGCTTATACCGACATCTTTCGCCTTTTCCAGAAGTCCCTGTATATCCCCGTAACCAATGAGCTTCCCGACAAACCTCTTTGGATCATATGTCTGGAAGTCGCCTATCCCCTCGCCGGTTCCTATGAACCTGATCCCTGCTCCTGACACCGAAGCTGCTGCCAGTGCTCCTCCACCCCTGGCGGTTCCGTCGAGCTTGGTTACTATTATACCTGTTATCCCTACCAGCTTGTTGAACTCTTCTGCCTGGTTCCTGGCTGCCTGTCCCAGGTCAGCCGGAATCACCAGAATAACCTCGTCAGGTTTTATGACCTTGCTCATTCCCTTCAGTTCCTTGGCCAGTTCCTTGTCCAGTGCATCCCTTCCGGCAGAATCGAAAATAAGAACTTCTTCCTTCGCCTTCTTCAGCGCGTTCTTGGCGATATCTTCTGGCTTCTTCCCGTCATCATAAACGTTGACGCCGGCCTTCTTTCCAAGCTGCCTGAGCTGCTCCTGTGCAGCTGCCCTGTGGGTGTCGCATGCCACCATTCCAGGCTTAAGGCCCCTGCTCTGGAACCACTTGGCCAGCTTACCGGCTGTGCTGGTCTTACCAGAACCGAACAGTCCGATAAGAAGGATCTTCTGCGGCTTGAGGGACAGCTCTCCTTTCTCCTTACCCAGGAAATCCACTATCTCGTCATACAGGGTCTTGATGAAGTATTCCTTGATCGTCAGACCCGGGGGTGGCTTTGCATCTATCACCTTCTCCTTTATGGAGTCAGAAAGCTTGGCCACCAGTTCAACATCCACGTCTGCCTGCAAAAGCGCCCTCTGCAGGTCCCTTACCACGAGCTCGACTGTCTCCTTGTCAATGGAACTGAGCCCTGCAATCTTCCTGAAAGTCTTCTTCAGCGAATCCCCGAATTTATCAAGCATAATATCAAATTACACCATGGGTTTTTAAATATAGAAAATGATCCTTTGCCTTTGTATCCTATGCGGTTACTTCTCAACGATCTCGAAGGAGCACTCACCTTTCTGCTTCTTGACTTCCTTGGTTATCTTTTCTGCTGCTTCCCTGATCTTGGTCTCGATCTGCTTGTAGTTCTTACCTTTCCCCACCAGCATGTACTCCGGAGCTGATATGTACCTGACATCGATTCCGTCATCCTCAACCCCGGACAGAATCTTCTTGATTACCTCTATTCCGTCTGACTGGTAGCACATTATGTTCAGCAGGGCCTTGACCTCGTAAACCCTCTCTGAGAATGACTTCCTGGCTATCTCAGTAAGAACATCAATCCATGGCTTTGGTATCCCCTTGCTTTTAAGGAGTTCCGGGTCCTTAAAGGCGAAATCAAAGGCCTTGACAAGGGAACCAAACTCCTCATTCAGCTTGTATCCGACCTCATGGTAAGTCTGTTCCAGATCCTTACCCATCTTCTTTCCAGCCATCTCAAGCATCTTCTCTGCCTTGTTTTCTCTCTTGAACTCGCTCAGCTTCCGGTCAGAATCCTCTCTTCTGACCCTCTTCACTGAAAGGGATATTCCATCATCATCCACCCTCATTACCTTGCACACGATGTATTGTTTTTCCTTGAGGAAGTTCCTGATGTCTCTGACCCATTTCAGTGCGACTTCAGAAACATGTATCATTCCGGTGATGTTGTACTCTATAAGCTCAGCGAAAGCAGAATTAGGATGTATCTTGGTTATCTTGCATATTACAAGTTCCCCCCTGTGGGGCCTTCCATGTTTTTTCACCTTACAACCTCCAGCACCTTTGCCTTTATCCTGGCCTTCCCGCCTGTTGATTCTGCCAGGACCTCGTTACAGACAAGGCACTCCACCCTTCCCGCAGGCTTCTCGAATATCACCTGCTCGTTCTTGCACTTATTGCACTTCACCTTTAGGAATTTTGACGTCATCATGATCACCTCATATATATCAACAACACATCATGTCATCTCGAACTTCTTTACCCTGAATCCTGCTTTGGTCTGGGATTTCTTGCACTCCCCGCACTCCAGCCTGAGGTCCAGTTTCTGGGTTGGCTTCTTACCCACAGCCGGTTTCGAGTACTTGCCATGCCCGCCATATCCCCTTTTGTGCCTGTCTTTTCTGTTGTTGGACTGGGAGTTGGGGTGAGCGTTTCCTCTGACCTTTTTCTTGGCTGTCTTCACTGTGTGTTCAGTGTGCTTCTTGCACTTCGGGCAGTAAGCCTTGATCTTCTTTGGATACTTCATTCTCTACCTCAAATAACTATGTATAGTAGTGTTGCTTATTTAAATCTATTTACAGGAGCCGGAAACACTGGGAGTATGGGGAGGAGCGCCTACTTTCCTGTATTCATCTGCTTGGCGATTCCCTTCTCAATTAGCAGCCTGGCATTGGCCTCAGGAACAGTTGCGATGTCACCCTTCTCGAAAGGGCCATAGTTCCTAATGTCCGAGCCCACGAACTTGGGGATATCCTCAAGCAATGCAACAGTCGCCATGGGCTCCCTCTTACCCTGGAACATCTCTGTCCTTTTATCCTGGAACTGTTTTATCTGGCTAACCATGCCATCGAAGAACGATTTTTCCTCATTGGTCAGGCTCCCCGGATTGACGCCTGATCTGACATGGAACAGCGCGAGCTCCAGAAGCTTGCCCTCCCTTATCTCAAGCAGGTCCTGCAGTACCCTTCTGGAGGAATCCAGTTCCCACGCGTCCTCCTTGCTGCCAGAAAACTTGGCCTTGTTCTCAAGATAAGACTTGGCCTCTTCAAAGAAGTTCTCAGGAAGCTCAAGAAGCTTCTTGGATCCCTTCTCATCAACCATCATCCTCCGCAGCGTCTCATACGTAAGCATTATTTCACCTGTTGAGAATTTGTAGTTAAGGTTTTAATATCACTTCTTGGTTCTTCTGGCTGATCTCCTCTTGTCACTCCTTCGCTTAACCTTCTTTTCTGGTCTTTTCCTGTCCATCTTCCTGAACGGGTAGTTGACAGGGTTCTTCACGCTCTTGTCCTTGCCGCAGAAGTTGTCTGGTTTGCATATACCGAAGCTCTGGTAGAAACCCTCGTTAAGGCAGTTGGGCGGCAGTATGGTCTTGTTCCGGTTCTTGTGCCATCTCAGCTGGCCCCTTACGTAGTTTTCAGGCAGCGGCGGCTTGTTCTTCTTGTTCCACTCCAGTATCAGATTCTCCATGTCATCTCTCTTCCATTTCAGTGTGGAGAGGAAGTTTATGAGTATGAAAACCGAGCGCTTCCTCCCGTCTGGCAGCCCGTCCCTTACGTTCCGGATGCATGGCGGGAACAGTTCCTGTGGTATTGCCTTTGTGATTCTGACCTTCCTCTCGAAACTCTTCCTTTCAGCAATCTGTTTCCTGGTCCACCAGTCCACTGCCTCCGCGACCAGTATGTTCGCTTCCCCGGCCTTTCCCTTTTCCAGGAACCCCCGCTCAACCTTCACCATGTCAGGGTGGGCATCATCCTTCCTGAACCTGCTGAGGTCCTCTGGTTTTATCGGAACAGAAACCAGCCCGGTCTTCCTGTTAATTGAATAGGGCATCCTGAAAAGATGACGGCTTGAGATGAGGACAGCGTCTATGTCTATTATCTGGAACGGGTCAATGTTATCCTCATCCAGTATCTTACCCAGCGGCTTTCCTGTCTGCTCTGCCAGTTCCTCTGGCTTGTATTTCTTAAGGAAAGCCTCGCCCAGCCTATCCCTGATGTGGTTCTTGATATACATCCCCATATGCCTTGCAACATCCGGGAACAACAGGACTGCCTTCTTGTAGTCTATGGTGTTAGGGATACTTTCCCATGGGATTCCGATATGGAAGCCCTTCCCCCCCGTATACTTGATTGAATAGTTCTTGACACCATGCTTCTCCAGTGCCTTGCATATCACCATGGATCCAAGCCTGGCATGCTCGAATTCCTTGCAGTCTACGTCAAGGATCAGGTCCCATCCAATCCTTAGCTCATCGTAGTTGTCCTGCCTCAGTGCCATTGGATTGGACCACCTCTCCAGTGAGGAGTGGAATTCTATGATACCGGACTTGACCATCTCGATTATATCGTTGGGATAGATCAGTACGTTGGGTCTGTTCCCAAAGGAACCCGTCTTGAATACGCCCGCAATCTCCCTGTTCTTGGCCAGATCAAGTATTGCCTTCTGTACGTCACCCCTGGAGTAATACTCCTGAACAGACCTCATATCCAACTGTATTCCGGAATCATTCGTATCCCCTGATTTCGAGTTGTCTGGGTTGCCCATAATCCTCTATGAAAATCTAGAATTAATAAGCTTAGTTCCCTGTCTTATTCCTATGTGTTCTCTGTTCCAACTCTCCCCCCGGTGGGTCATTTGATTATTCCAAT
>DAOUYM010000033.1 GCA_030666115.1 Candidatus Aenigmatarchaeota archaeon | reverse complement strand
GGATAATGAATCTTTTTCGGGTTTTAAACGTATTAATGAGAAGGGTTCCAATTACAGCCAACAACAAAACAAACGCGAGACATAAATATTTAGTCATTTTAAATCTCCTTTCTTAGAATTAACCCACGTATCCAAAGACCTACAACAGGACGAACAGATTTGGCCTTGGGGGATTCGTGCATTTAACAGAAACAGTGCTGTTTGTCTTTACTAAAACAGCATATTGTGCCTATGAATTCCGTTTGGAATAAACCAGGTATACACGTTTCGTATCCCTGGCCGATTGCCTTAATGGCAGATTTTTGAATTTGTGAGTATGATATAGTTGTTACCATATGATGATAATAGTGTATTATAAAGCTTTTTAAGCGTATACCCTTCCCCTCATTTTTACTGTGATTTATTAATCTCCGCGGGTAAATCTAATTCATGGGGCATTCAGGACGAATGAGGGGCAAGAAGCGGATGAAGGGCGTCATACACATCTTCGAGATCGTTATTGTTGCCCTGATAATGTTCGTTGCTCTTTTTCAGTTCACTTACATACCCAGGATGCAGGCTGACTGGACCAAGACCAAACTGTCCATAACAGGGTGGGATATTCTTTTTACACTGGATGAGAATGGAGTAAACTGGCTTGACCCGGCAGAAGTGGAGAGCGAAGTGCGTTCCGCCCTGAACAAAACCAACATACAGTTCGGGGTCAGGATTAAGGGAGCACCGCCAAACCAGATATTCGTGGGATGTGTATGCAGCACCACAGAGATGAACACTCTCCAGAGCATACTAAGCAACCTGAACCTGAACGGGGAATCCATAACATTCAATGTGACAAGGATAGATCCGGGAAGCATAACCTTCCCGCACAACAACCACGTGATATTCGTATGGGATTATGGCTTGGAGAACTACAGGACAGGCCTGGTGAACTACCTCGAGACAGGCAGGGGTGTGGTTGAGATGAGGGACCTGGATGCGGGTGATATAGGTGCAGTCCAGTCAGATGTTTTCGGATTGTCATGGAAGGATTCCCAGAGCCCCGACAGCAACAACCTGACCTTTGACTCAGTCCCCGCGGACACTGAAGCCTACCTGATAAGCAAGTACTTCTACGCTGTTCCCAACTCCAGCGGCCAGACCTACCCGAGAACACACGAATTCCAGAACTTCCTGCAGTCAACAGAGAAAGTATACCAAAGGGACAACGACACAGGAAAGATTGCTATCGCACAGGAATCCACAGACGTCCCTGCCTGCATAGTGAACCACGGAATAGCGGATGGCTTCGGAAGGACAGCCTGGCTGTCAGATCCCGGCTCCCTTGAGGAGGATGAACGCGTTCTCATAAAGTCTTTGGTACTGTGGGCAGCAGGGAAGGAATTCGAGGTTGTGAAGAGTGACATAGCAGCAGAGATCGCGAAGTTCTCCTACCTTAAGGTTCTTGATACTGACATGTATCAGCCAATCGAAATAATACTCGTAACAGGCTACCTGTACTGATTACCTGTTATTAGTTACCTACACCAGTGGCTAGCGGTTAACCAGATATTAAATCAACCAAAACCCTATCAACCAAAACTTTATATTCCTTAAAGCATCTAAGGTGTTATATGGAAGAAGCGAATCAAGTGAATCAAGAGAATCAGAAACCAAAGGAAGAAGGGGCAGCAGGGAACCAGAACACGCCGGTTACGCAGGATACACCACAAAGCACACCACAGAGCACAAGGCCAGTTCCTGCAGAAGAACCAATGAGAGTAAGGCTGCCCAGAGGAAAGGAAGTGATAGGTGAGATAGTAGAACTGCTGGGAGCCAGCAGGTTCAGGGTTTCCTGCCAGGACGGCAACATAAGAATGTGCAGGATGCCTGGAAGATTCAGGAGAAGGATGAGAATCCGTGTTGGTGATCTTGTGCTGATTGAGCCCTGGGACATAGAGTTCAAGGAAAAGGGAGACGTGGTTTGGATATACACAAGGACACAGGCCAGCTGGCTCAGGAGAAAGGGTCGTGTTAAGTAGACGCTAAGTTAATGTTAAAAAACCCCATTTGAATGGGAACGGTGCGGATATTATGGAAAAATTGATTCTGATTGTTGTGATCATTGTTCTGGCAGTTGCCTCTTTCTTCCTGGTTTCAATGTTCCTGGGTGGAAGCAGGATTCCAGAGGCCGACAGTTTCTGCCAGACCTGGGGATCCACTTCATGCACTCAGGCCGGGTCATTGTCAGAGAACTGGGGTATAGAGCTGGAACTTAAGGAGAGCGGCGTGGTGGTGAGGAAGAGCTGCCTGGATGTTATGGAGTGTGATAACTGCGAAGGTTGTGGTTTTGTATGATATCAACTGTCATGATACCCGATGAAAGAAAGAATATTCTGATAGGAAAGAATGGCTACACCAGGAAGAGGATAGAACAGAAAACCAGGACCAAAATAGAGATAGGGAACGATGTTAAGATAGAAGGAGAGAGCCTTGATGTAATGAAGACAGAGCAGATAATCAAGGCCATAGGAAGGGGCTTCACCCCAAGGAAGGCCCTGATACTTCTGGATGACGAGTACCAGCTGACTGTTATAAGCCTTGTGGGAGAGACCCAAAACACCATAAAGCGCCTCTTTGCCAGGGTCATAGGAAGGGACGGAAAGACCAGGAGAAGGATAGAGCAGGACACCAGAACTGTCATATCCGTCTACGGGAAGACAGTAGCCATAATAGGGAAATCAAACGAGCTGGACTATGCCAGGAATGCTGTTGAGCAGATACTCCGGGGCAGGTCGCATGGCTACGTCTACAAGAGACTGGACTGCTCTAAAAGAAAAAGACAAAAACAAAAACCAGAGATTGAAAATCAACAAAAAGAATGAGATGATCTATTCCGGCCTCTTGAGCTTCCTCTCAAATACTGTGTATCCGCACTTGCCACAGTATGACCTTGCTTTATGTGCACCCAGCCATGTTCCTGGACCGCACCTGGGGCATGACTTCTTGTTTCTTGAGAGTTTCCCACCCTCAAGTACGTATATCTTCTTTGGACCGACTGACTCGTGCTTCCTTCCGGTCCTCTGTTTCCTTTCCTTCCTCTTCGATTCTTTCTTTCCGCCTTCTTGTCCACCCATGTTATCACATCACTTGGATTGATTATAACCACATAAACTTAAATTAATTATTCAGCCTTTTCTTCGGTTTTCTCTTCTTTCTTTTCTTCTACCTTTTCCTCAGCCTTCTCTTCAGACTTGGCTTCCTCAGCCGGTTTCCCTTCTCCCTCGGCCGGTTTTTCTGCACCCCCGGCTGGTTTGGTCTCTGCTGGTGCTTCCTCAGCTGGCTTTTTCCTCTTCTCAAGCCTTCTCTTCATCTTCTCCAGCTTGTCCTTTGGGATGTCATCCTTCTTCCTGTAAACCAGGACAGTGATGTCTGACTGGCACCTGCCCCTTGCGCTGAATATCTTGTCTATTATGATAAGATCTTCTTTCGATTTAAGTCTGGTGGCAACCTCCTTTATCAGATCCTTCCTGGACGGGGTTGCCTTTCCGCTGTGCTCTGCCCTGATGGTTACCTCTTCCCTTTTCATGAGGGGATTCTTCTTCTCTTCCCTGATTTCTATCTTCATTCAAGCTCACCTTTCAAAACTCTATCAATTGAGAATATAAACGTTACTTCACCCACAGGCAGTACTTTCCTGGATGTTTTATGTTAAGCAGCTGCGCTATCTCTGATTCGTTTGGATCTGTTATCACGACTATGCCTTTCCAGCTCCTTGAGAAACTGGACTGGTTGCATATAGGGCACTTTGAACCCTCAACAAACCGTCTGCACGTCCTGCACACCTTGTCCTTTACAGCCATCAGATCCCTCTAATCCTATAGTCACTTCTTCCCCTTTGGTTTTGATCCTGGTTTCTCAGTCTTGTCCTTTCCGGCTTTCTCTACACCATTGGGTTTCTTTGCAGCAATCTTCCTCTTGTCCTTATCAAACCATCCAAGAACCCCCAGTCCATTCTGCCTTGTGGTCAGTCCTATCTTGTACTGGCTTGATCCCATGGAAATGGATATTACCCTTGCCCTGACCGTGTCCTTCTCCTTCAGTATCCTCTTGCTATCCCTTCCTGTGAATACTGCGTTCTTGGGATCATAGGATACGAAGTCATCCATTATCTGGGATACATGAACCATCCCGTCAACAGGACCTACTCTTATGAATATCCCGAACTCTGTTACGTCTATCACGTAACCCTTGACCAGTTCGTGCATTTCAGGGTGGTAGACCAGCAGCTCGAAGTCGGCCGGGTAGTATATCGCACCATCACCCGGGAGTATATTCCCCTCACCAACATTGCTTACATCTATGACTGAAAGGATCACGCCCAGCCTCTTGTCTATGAGACCTTCCCACTTCTCTTCAAGGCTCTTCTTGATGGCTTCCTCCCTGGTCGAACCGAACATCTTGGGAGGGACCCTTACCTTGTCGTGCACTGTTATTGTCTTGTACATATCATCTACACTCCTCTACACTCTACACTCACCTTTAAGCCGTTCAATACATGTTGGATAACTTTAAGCCGTTCAATACATGTTGGATAATCAGCTTAATTAAAGATATTGATTATGTGTGTTTAAATATTTATAAGCTTCGGTTGTTTGTGTTTGGTGTTGTTTGTGGTTTTTCCATTGTTCTATCATTATCATTCATCCCATCCATTGTCATGTTATCCCTCTAAATTGACAGTATGAGGAGAATGGGCACGTTTTTATTCGCAATCTACCACTCTCCTTTGAGATGCTAATTACAACATCCCAACCATTGAATCCAACTCATCTTTGCTGATCTCCGGCCATTTTCTTTTAAGCGTGTCTGATAATATCGTCTCGATGGCAGTATCATATTTCTCATGGCCAGAATCTACATTTAGAACAATACCCTCTTCTGAGAAATTGAGTCTAACCGTTGTGTTGAATACCACATCGTCTTCAGCCCAGGGTGGCAGTCTTGGCGTAATAGAGTCCATGGCTACTTGGTCACTTCCAAGCTTCTCTTCTGCTGATCCGGCATTGATTAGCCGCTGGATTTTTTCTCTTCTACTGCTAAACATGATTCCTCCTTATTTATTTTCTAATAGAAATGTATTTGCGTGTGACGAGACTCCTCAATGCACAACACACGATACCCACCAGCGCGATACCACCACATGACACAACAAGTAAAGCGAAGTACCTCATGAAGTTTGTAATCGCATTACTTATGTCAATTGATATCAGAGCCTTACCCATGGTTTATCCCCCCATTGGTTTCTCGTCCACGAAAGAAGCTGATCAGATCACTCGATCCAGTCTTAATCCAATCTATGATTACCATAAACAATATCATTAACTCATTACAGAAAGAACACACCCTGTCCATGAAACCCTTCTTCTTAACCACTCCTTCAATTGTGATTGTCATATCTCACCTCCCGCGACCATTGATTGCGCGGGGATCAAAAAATGCCTCGTTGGTGATTCCTGTCTCCCACTGTACCCGGATGTTGAAATCCGTTGACGTTCTCCCGAAATTATAAACGATTAGAAAAACCAGAAGATAAAAGGGCAGATCGAAGTGCCAGAACCCTTCCGTACCAGACGTTCTAATATAGACGAGGAAGCAGTGAATGGAAAGCAGCATAATAAACCATGCGGTATAGAAAATTACATGCAGAAAGACAAAGGTAAGATATCTTCTAAGAACTCCTTCTTTTTTCATCATATACCTCCATGTGACCCTTCTTGGCATTATTTCTCTCAATCAATATTATAACAGGAGAAAACAGAACACTAAGGATCATGCAAGACCCTAAACCAACTGCAAAGAAATGACCCGTTTCCCCAGTTATTCTAGACATGTCTCTGGCGTACCCAAACAGGCCGCATACTATTAGATATGAGACATAAGCTGATAATGCCCACAACAGTGTAAGTAGAAAAGACTTAATTCTTCTCATTTCACACCCCCTGTTTGATTTAATTTATCTAAATAACGGGTCTGCAAGGCAACCCGCGTATTGTTTCCTTAGTATAGAGGAGCCCGGAATATCCCACCTCCTGATATGGGCTCCTCTACAACCTTAACGAGGACATGTAATAGGCAGGATCCGGGTGTTCTTCGAAAGAAATGGGATGGAGATGGGATCTCCAGATTCGAGGCAGTGACCCGGATCCCGCCATAAGGAGGATAATGGGAATTCAGAATTAACCGTTCATGGCTGATCGGGCCGGTGTTATGATTCGAAAGACTGCGTTTTATTCGCGGAATTAATTCTGCTTTTCCTTTTTTTATCAACCCTTAGATAGTAAATCACAATCCAGGCAACGATGAATGCAAAACTTACCAAACCAAAAATACCACAGTTGAGACTATCCTCATACCATTTATATCCTAGTAATGCTGGTATTGACCCGGTGAGAATCACGATGATAATAGGCATAAACTTTGATCGAAAACTTTCTTTTAAACTTTCATTTTCTTCTAATTTTTCAATCATGTTATACTCCTTTAATTAATTTTGTTAGGATCAGCAATAGACAATGCCAAAGTCTTCTGGAAAGAACATCTGCATACAGGAACAACTGACTCTTTCATAACCCACGTTATCAGTGCTTCGCAGGTTTGTCATTTGGTCCCATTGAGGAAATACAGATCGGTTCGCTTTAAGCAACCAATCCAGGAAATCAAAGTTTTGTCTATTGTGAACATGAAATCTGGAATATGGGTATTGTGATAATTAATTACTTGTCAGAAAATCTTAAATAGAGAAAGACATGGACAAAAAACAGGTCATGGCCAACTGGTTATCCCGTTCATTCTGTCCATTCCATTCATTTCCTGTGTTCCTTTATCAGTTCCAGTATCCTGTCAACAACACCATCCAGTGTGAGGTCTGTGGTGCTGATCCAGAAGTCGTAATTCCCTTTATCATTCGGGTTTATTCCGTACCATTTCCCATACCTCATGACATCGCTCTCATCCCTTTTGACCAGTGCTTCCCTGCAGTCTTCAGTGGTGCTGAACCTCTCGGATACTCTTTCATCCTTCATGGCCCTGCCCGCCCTTTCATCCAGGTCAGCGTGCAGATGGATCTTGATCGAGTGCGGGATGAAGTGGAAGCATGTCCTGCCATCCACCACGAAGTTGTCTTCTTCCTTGCCCAGCTTCTCCTGGATGTCATCAGCGAATTTGTCTGTGGATGGATCCTTCTCACCTAGCTCATTTAACTCAGCTAACGTCATCCCCCTCTCATAGGCTGCCTTCCTCCTGATATCACCCATTGAATAGTGCTTGTATCCAAGCTTACTGGCCAGAAGCTTCGCGACAGACGACTTACCAGAACCAGCCTGCCCGCAGATCGTTATTATCATACAGGAATATTGGTGAACAAAGTAATTAAATCTTAAACTCCATTAGACCCCATATATCTAATATCCCCCTAAATTGACAGAGCAAAAAACGAGGGCTGTCATATAACAGTCAACCCCCATTCTCTTTTCATTTCATTCTCACTTCTTTTCTTTTGATTCTCTCTCAACCAGGTACCAGAGATCCTGTTTACCACTCGGTTTCAATGTCCCTTTCCAAGTCTTTAACGTTTTCTTATCTTCTTTCTTACCATTGAATTTAACCAGCTCTATTGTAAAATCCAGTGAATTACCTTCATTTTCAGGAATAAATCTGATGATTTCGAATTCCTTCCCTTTTTCTTTCTTGGATTCCAGTTTATGTTCTCTCAGAACATATATCTTTTCCTTTTTATTGATGTCATCTGGCATAGGTATGTACAATCTCTCTCGATACAGTAAGCATGCTCCTTTTTTGATCTTGCCTTCATCAAACTTTTCGAACAGAAAATCCAATATCTTCAATGTGGCCCGCCATCTCGGATCGATCCTCATGTTGTTCCAGGTCATATTCGTTTGCGCGATGACCATCCATCCCAGGAAAATGAAAAGAAAGAATGAAACAGTTGAACGTTTCATATTTTACCTCCGTTGTTAATTAATTTCCATAAAATACCCAAGACAGTCCGGAAAGACGCTTGGTTCTATCATGTCAGGGTTCCTTTATCTGAAGAAATTGCACAGTGGACCCATTAAGGAAAGACCAAACATACCTTATATTTCGATACGTCTGGGGTTTATTGGAATTTATTTTTATTTTTTGTGAACATGAGACACGAATGCACTGATCACCAATCAGCTATCAATTAGTTACCCAGAAATAATTTAAGGCTTACATGTTGACTAATATCCCCTTAAATTGACATAACAAATAAAAGGGGGAAGGGGGGATCGCGAATAAGCACGATCCCCCTTTTTGTTATATTTAGGATGGAGGAGAGGCCAATTATTCAATATTGAGACTTTCCTTTTCCCTATTATATTGCAAACAATACAACCGCTGTACCATCTTAATTTTGATTGAATCGCCTACCTCTTTGAATTCCTTGAAGTTGAGTGGACCATCTGTGTGATACTGCATATCTAGCTTTTTGCATTTCAGCTTCTTTTCGCGATCCATCCAGAGCAGATATAGTATGTCATATTTATCTTCCTTCCTTTCTACTGTGAAATTGATCAAGTACACATCCTTCCTGTTCTTTAAGAACCATGATTTCCATGTAATTTCCTTAACCCGGTTCTTGTGATCTCTTCCGTGTGAATCTTCCTTTATGCTGTTCTTGAGCCCATTGATCTCGTTTTTTAGCATGATATCACTGATCTCGTTTGGGGGTAAAACAATAAC
>DAOUYM010000022.1 GCA_030666115.1 Candidatus Aenigmatarchaeota archaeon | reverse complement strand
TTCAGGGTTCATGATAAGGTCGAGGTATCTCTGCCTGTATCTTAGTTCAATGTCCTTCAGTCCGTACCAGTCAGCTGGAGGTGGTCTCAGTGATTTGGTTAGGAATTCCGTTTTCTTCACCCACACTGAAAGCTCCCCTTTCATGGTCCTGGCAACGTATCCATGAATCCCTATGATATCGCCTGGATTAATGTTATCAAAGAAATCAAACGTCCCCTTCCCGACAGTACTGTAATCAATAACCAGCTGTATCTTTCCTGAGTAATCCTGAAGATGAGCGAATATCAGCTTCCCGTGCTTCCTCAGGGATTTCAGTCTCCCTGCAACCGAAACCTTCTGGTTCTGCAGTTTTGTGCCTGATTTTATGCTGCTGTGCTTGTCAATTATCTCCTTTATCAGGTGTGTTCTCTGGAAGCTGTGGGCGTATGGATTAACCCCTAACTTAACGATTTCCTTTAGTTTCTTTTTCCTCTCTTCGATAGAATCCTGGAGTCTCTCCATGGCCATAAGAATAAATTGTCAAGCAGATTTAATAAATTGCAGTGAACCCGGAATCGTCCCACAACAAGGGTCAATCGAGTTCTTTGAATGCGTGGTCGTGTGAAGCCTTCATCTCCTTCTGGGGCTTGTCCTTGATTATTCTCTTGCTCTTGTTTTTCTTTGCCTTGCTCGCTTTTCCCTTCTTTCCTTCTCTCCCTTTTCCTGCCGGTTCCTCTTTATCATCCTTTACTTTTTCTCTCAGTTCCTCAGGAACCTCGAACATCTTTTCCATCCTCTCCAGTTTTCCTTCAATGTCCTTCACCTCTTCCTCAACCTTCTCCTCAACAGGCTTTTCCCGAACCCTTTTCGGCCCCTTTATCATTCCCTTCAGCTGTTCCTTTATCCTGTCCTTTTCCTCGCCGAAGTACCTCTCGAATTCTGCTGTGAGTTTGAGGATCTTGGTGTGGCCCATCTTCTCTGATTTTATAAGATCCCTTCTGGTCAGTGATTTTATGTAGGAATACGCCTTGTTTCCCTGCATCTTGATTATTTCGGATTGCTTGACTGGTTCTTTGTAAACAACCAGCGCTAGGGTCCTCTTACATCCCTCAGAAAGATCGTAGTAAGGTGTGAGGTGAGCAACCTTATTGAGAAGGTCCTGGTTTACCTGCATTACCCAGCCGCTTGGTGTCTTGGTTATCCCCATTCCTCTCTTCTCGTAATCCTTCTGGAGCTTTTCCAGGGTTTCCCTGACCACCCCCAGGGAGTTCACTCCTGAAACCTTTCCCAGATAATCCAGTGTCAGTGGCCTGTCTGATATGAACAAGGCAGCTTCTATTATCCTTCTTTTTTCATCCATCAAATCTCACCTGTTAAACCCCTGCTAAATCCCTTTAAATTTATTTTACTGATAAAATTACTTGTCCCTTTTTCTTATATAAATCTCATCGAAAATTTCCTTCTGTTGCACGTCTATCTTTTTTGCGTGATCCAGGTAGATCACCGGAATGAAGGTGTTTATGATGTCCTCTCTCTTATTGTTCTCTACCAGGTCAGAGAACTTAAGGTCCTCACTTTTCAGCTTCTTCATTATCTCGTTTATCTTTGCGTAAAGATAATCAATCCTTTTGGCTATCTTGTCCTCTTCTATGACTATCCTGCCCTTCCTCCTCTCCATCCTTCTCTCCCTTTTCTTTTCGGTCCTGAGTACAGCCCTGAGAGCTGTTATCAGTTCAGTAATCATGATCTTCCTTCTAGGGTGCCTTTTTGGCGGTACAGTTACAGGAGTCACTTCGAACTTCTCCTGCTCACCCAGGCCATTCAGGTCATCTTCAACCGCTGTTCCATCTTCCTCCTCACCGGTTTCCTCGTCCTCATTCATGTATCCTGATACCATGTCTCCTATGTACTGCAGGTGGTCTGACTTCATTCTTAGCAGCACTGCGGCTATTATCAGGTATTTTGCAGGAACCTTGAAATCAAGCTCATTCACCTTCAGTAGATATTTGACAAAGGACATTGAGAGAATCTGCAGGTTCAGGTTCCAGGGATCAAGTCCCTCCCACGCGATAATCTTGTAGATGACCTGTTCCCAGGAGTACTCGGATGTTATAAGATCCATAATCTTCTTTTCGTCCATACTAAAACCACGATCCAATTAGGACTAATTAATAATATTATCACTGAACTTTTTTATTAGTTGTTGCTGAAAACCAGATCAGCTTGGTACTATTATACCGCAACCCTCACAACTGCTGCAGCCTGCAAGTTCTGCGCTGGAGCATGGTATATGCATGATATCGCTCCCCCTCCTAACCGTCAGTGGAACGTTCCATGACTGAGGCAGGTCTCCTGTTAATGCGCATGACTGAGAAACCTGTTGCAGGCATATGTTCCTGGCGCTTGTCAGGTCAACAACCGGCTGCATACCACCACCGAATATGGTAAGAACAACCAGCGCAGCAATCAGTACAACTATTGCTGTTACGATGATAACCAGTGTAGCAGAGATACCTTTCATAGTTAATCTATGTGCCCGATTGCTTAAAAACATTCCACCATCAATTGGCTTATCATTTGTTTAAGTTTGGACAATCGAGTTGTTTCTTATCGTTGCATTCACATGTACCGAGTCCTTCGAGCCCTTTACAAGTCTTGGTTACTTTCTGTCCGTTTTCAATGACCTCGAACTGGGTATGCCATGTTGCAGGCATCTTTCCTGTTGACATGCATGAGACAGAGGCCTGCTGCAGGCATAGGTTCTTTTGTGTAGTTAGATCAACAATCGGCCGCACACCACCAGTGAATATGGTAAGAACAACCAGCGCAGTAACCAGTACAACGATTACCGTAACGACTATAATTAGGGTGGTTGATATCGCCTTCATGATTAAACTATGCCCGAGCACCCTTAAAAAACATGCTCTTTCGCTGCGTTTAAACGTTCACCCGAGCGCTTATGAAAGTTAATAACCCCGCTGAACCAATTAAATAGTGATAGTAATGGTGAATATTGACGCGGTCAAGTTTGGTGAACTAAAGATCGATGGAAGGATATATTACTCAGATATGGTGGTTTGGTGGGACGGTAAAACAGAGTTCAGGAAGAAGTCCCACATCTTCAATATGGAAGAGTTCAGGCGTATTATGAAAAGGAAACCCGGTTCTGTGGTTATAGGAACAGGGCTGGTTGATGCTATGAATGTTCCGGATGATGTCAGGGAGATCGCTGGTAAGAAGAAGATAAAACTCTTTGTTGATCTCTCAACCAATGCAGTCGACATTTTCAATGGCCTGGTCAAGACCAGGAAGAGGCCAGTCGCTGTCATACACACGACCTACTAATTCTGTGCCGGTTCCTGATACGTGTCCATTTAAAATCCTAAAGAACAAAACCTTTGTATGGCGATCTATGTACTGAGGCTGGGACACAGGATAAGCAGGGACAAGAGGATATCGACTCATTGCGGTCTGGTGGCAAGGGCATTCGGTGCAAGGGGGATTTTTTACTCAGGAGAGAAGGACACGTCCCTTGAGAAATCCATAAATAGTGCTGTGAGGGAATGGGGAGGCCATTTCGAGATAAAGCATGTCAACAACTGGAAGCGCTTCATCAAGGACTTCAGGGGACAGAAAATCCACCTCACTATGTACGGTCTTCCTGTACAGAAAACCATACCAAAGATCAGGAAACCCAGAAAGGACATTCTGGTGATAGTGGGCGGCGAGAAGGTTCCTGGTGAGGTCTACCAGTTAGCTGATTTCAACGTATCCGTCACATCACAACCCCACTCAGAGGTCGCTGCCCTTGCAATCTTCCTGCACGAATACTTCCAGGGCATGGAACTCACCAGGAAGTTCAACAACACCAAGCGAAAGGTTATCCCACAGGAGCGGGGAAAGAAGGTAATCCAGCCATGACCAAATATAACCCATACGTATAACCCATACACATAATCCAGACGTAAACACAACTAATTTAAAACTTACTTCTAAATATAAAAGATTCTGATGAGCAACAATAGATGGGTATGCAAGTATCTTATTTTCACAGAACCCGATGATATAGAGGTATTTAAAAGTTTTCATGAAGGAATTCCAAACACGGCTAAAGAAATAAAAGAAAGACTGAGGGATGGTAAAATTCTGATACATAAACCTTATAGAAGTTGTGATTGCAAATCTCCAGAACCCGAATTTGTTGGTTTTTGTCCCCATATACATGAACATCCAAGCTATCATCATGTTTTAGGAATAATAGAAAAAAGTGAGATAATCAAATGTCATGGATATAAGAAGAGATCTATTCTTAAACTCTTGGATTCTAATGTTGCTACTTAGAAAGCAGAATGACTCTGCTCTGTGTCTGCTCGTCTTTGTAGGCATAGCCACTTGCTTCTGAAAGTTTTTCTGCGAATTCCTTTATTTCATTGTGGCGCGGCATGTTCTCAATCGAAAGCCTATGTATGGACTCGCCAACGAACATGTACCCCTTGACCTCGATAAAATCTGGTTTCGCTCTCTTTATCAGTTCTGCATACTTCTCAGGTGACTTCATGTTCCATCCCTTGACCATGGTCAGCCTTATCACTTTCTTCGCATCAAACCTTCGCATTATCTCCAGGCTTTCCATCAGCCTTTCCCAGTGGTCAGGAAGCGAAGGTCTGTCTATCTTCTGATACGTCTCTTTATCAGGAGCGTCCAGTGAGATGTAAAGGTTGGTGAGTTTCTTTATCTCCTTCAACCTCTCCGGATACTGTCCGTTGGTTACCAGAAAGGTCGTGAACTTCCTCCTATGGAATTCCTCAACAAGCTCGGTTATCCTCGGGTACATGGTGGGTTCACCAACCAGGGATATGGCCACCTGATTCGGGTTCTGTGCCTCTTTGAACTTTTTCTTATTCGCTTTATCCAGTCCCTTGAACCCGGTAAGGAGCAAGCGCTGTGCTTCTATACAGCCGTCGATTATCTCACTGGGCTCATCAACCTTCTCGATCTTGACAGGAATCTTCTCAATTGCCCTCCAACAAAAAAGACAACCATTGGGACATATTATCCATGGGGTCATCTGTAGACAGCGATGGGATTGGATTCCGTAGAACTTCTGCTTATAACAAGATCCCTCGTCTCTCATCGATTTCTTAAGCCAGGTACAGATCTTAACAGCTGAATGGTTCCCGACGATCTTGTAGTGCTGCCGGATCATTGATTTTCTTATCCTTTCATTTATCATTCAAATCACTTCACTTGAAGAATCACTCAAATCATTTAAAGATATCACCAGTCTCTTCTGACCAGAACAGGAGATCCAGCTCTGCCATCGGAATGTCAATACCCCGCGAGAATTTCTTCATCCTGTTTTCAATTTCCAGATAACGCTTCGGCGTAAGGGTCTTCGGAACCTCCTTTATGATCCCATACCTGACCAGGTTCTTGAGTATGTGCCTGTCCAGTATCGCAAGCTTCTCACCCAGTCCAATGTTCCGGAGGAAGTGGGATGCCTCCTTGTATCCAAGACCCTTTATGTTCTTGGCCAGCCACCCTCTTGTCTTGACAGGATCCGAGAACCTTATCATCCTCTTAACTTCAATGTCACCCCTCCTGCTCAGGAAGTTCCTTGCATTAACTATGTACTTGGCCTTGTTCCTTGGGAACCTGACCCCTGTCAGATATCTAACCATGTCCTGATCCCTGCCCCTGAAAAGTATTCCGGTCTTTTTTAGCCTTGTTATTGCCTTGTCGCATGATCTTGCGCTTGTCTGCGGTGTGCATATGCAGAAGCAGAGTTCAGCGAATATCCTCTCTTCTGGTTCCTTCCACATCTCCCTGAACTCCAGGAGCCGCCTCTTTATCTCAATCCTCCTTCCAACGTATGCCTTCATCAGGTCCTCGAGTTTTGGTTTGAATATTCTGGTGAATCTCGTCATCCTGAGAGGGTTTCGCTTGAAGTACTGGAGGTGGCTGCCGCACCTGCAGTCCGTGCATCCGAACCGGTTGACCTCATCATCACTTATCTTTCTTATCTGTTCAGCCAGCCAGCATTCCTCCTTGTTGCTTATCTCAAGTGCCTTGAACCCGACCAGCCTGGCGTGATCAAGGAAGTAGTCTATGTGCCAGTACCGCTTTTTCTTCTTTGAGTAATGGCGCTCTATCCTTTTCTCCAGGTTGGTCATCGCAGAACCAATGTAACAGTAGTATCCTCGCTTAAAATCCAGTTCCCCCAATCCACCGATTTTCATTTCCTTGTTGCTGTTAAGATGGGTCACCAGGCAGTATATTCCCTTCATGACAAGAATTTGGATTCCTGGTTTTTATGTTGAGTTTTTCGCTTTCAGTTTCTTATCCTGATATCCACACAGCTTCTCAATAGGGCATTCATAACATCTCGGCCCAATCGGTTTGCATATCCTCTGCCCGAACTTGACGAACAGTTCATTGAACATTATCCATTTATCCCTTGGAACTATCCTCATCAGTTCCTTCTCAGTCTCCTTCGGAGTCCTGGTATTGACAATACCTATCCTGTTCGGAATGCGGTTTACATGTGTATCGGTCGGGATATAGTGCTCACCGTACGCATATACCATGACGCAGCAGGCCGTCTTCCTTCCGATTCCAGGAAGCTCCATCATTCCTTCCAGTGTCCTGGGAACCTTTCCGTTGTTCTTTCTGATCAATATACTGCTGATCTCCTTAACTCTCCTGGCCTTGACCCTGTAGAACCCGCTGGGCCTGATAAGCCTCTCGATCTCTCTGACATCAGCTTCAGCCATCTGCTTCGGTGTCCTGAATCTCGAGAAAAGCGCCCTGCTTGCCTTGTCTGTGTTCTCATCTCTGGTCCTCTGCGAAAGAAGGGTTGTGATCAGAACCTTGAAGGGGTCACCCCTGACCAGAAACCAGTCTACCTCTATCTCCTTCTCCAGGATCGAGATTATTTTCACTATCTTATTCTGCATAATCATTCCAGAAGCCTGTGATACTTCTAACTCTCAACACGTGGAGCAAGAACGAATGAAATTTCCATCTTATCAACCGACTTGAATCCCATCCTGACAGGGTAATCAGTTCCGAACTCCAGTGTCATCTGCTGTGATATCTTCCCTGCCTTTATCATCTTCTTGAGGTATTCAATCGGATACTGGGATTTTATGCTGCCCTCTGCCTTGAGTTCAAGCACTCCCTTGTCACTCTTCCTAACTTCCATCTGTGCAGACGAGACATCTCCCCTGGCGTACATCCTGAAAGTCTCGCCGTCTGCCTCGAAGAACACGGAATCGCCTATTATTTCAGCGTCTGATATTCCCTGTTCTATAAGGTTGGCCTCGACTTCCATCTTACCTGTGAAGTTGAGCTTGTCTATTGGTGGTTTCTCTGTCTTTATATCCAGGATAGGAATCTCAAAGGTCCTCACACCATTTCCCTTTATGATCAGTTTTAATTTGTTGTTTCCTTCTGTGAGTTCCATTACCAGCTTGTCGCCTGTCCCCAGTCTCTTTAGAACAGCTGAGAAATTTGCCAGGTTTAGTCCCATGTAATCCTCACCTGTTGCGTTGTATTCATCAAAAGCTGTAGAGAGAATCTTGATATTAACAACAGCAACCATCGCCCTGTCGGGTGACAGAAGAGAAATACCATTCTGGTCAACTCTGAACACACCCTCATCAATTATCTCTGCTATTATGGGTATGGTGTTCTTGAGAATATCCACATCAGATAGAACCGCTTTGAACATATTACACACCTCCAATCAAATTATTAATCCTTACCTAACTTTAATGAATTAACCTTTTTATATAAATCTTTATCGAGTTTTTCCATGTCCTGCACTATCTCACCTATTATTTCCATATCCTCACCAGTCTGCATCACTTTTCCGAACACCCGGACGAACTGGTTGAGCTCAATAGCAGGATCCGTCTCAAAGTCGACGTTAACCTTTCCTGTCCCGTCATCCAGAACTATCCTGTTCCCCTGCTTGTCAATGACAGTCCCTATAAGGCTGACCCTCATGTCGCCTGGTTTAAGATCAGAAACCTTCCTCTCGACTGATGGCATTCTCCTTTTCACCCTGTCGTTTTCCTGGGAATCCGGTAGTGCTGACATAGTAACATATTGAAGGTGAGATATTTAAAACTTGCCATGGCCATTGGGTTGTCATGAGGTCAGAGCAATTTTTAACCCACCAGACCAAATTATATATCATGGGTCGTACGGGAGGCAAGAAGGGACAGATGTTCATCATCACCATGGTGTTTCTGGTGGGTCTGGTTTTCGTTGTGCAGCAGGGATTCGTTAACTGGTTCGCCTACTCCATAGACTTCTACTCAGAGACCCAGAAGAACGACTACTACCTGTTCAACAACGCCAAGGACATGACAGATCAGACTTTCCTTGGTTCTGCTACCTGTACAGAGGCCAGGAACAACCTCAACGACCTCACCACCTTCTTCAACACCCGGGTCCTCACCAGCTACTTCCTTGAGTTCAGCTACAGCCTGGAATGCGGCAACTGGCCCAACACCGCGCCAGCCGATCCGCCCCTGGACGTAACAATCCACATAAAGGGCGAGAACACAGACACACAAGAAGACTTCTCACTGTACAGGTTCTGATCACACTAAAACATTCCAATTATACACAACATGTAAAAAGTAGCAGTAAACCAACTACCACATTCCAATCAGGCATAACATGTAAAAAGTAGCAGTCCACCAACTACCGTCCCAAACACAACCCCCACCCTGATACTTGGTGTTGTGCACTGCGATATTCTCTGCGAAGTACGTCTGGTAATCCCTAACTTCCAGATTATACGTATAAACCCTTTCAGGGACCTTCTGCATAGTCTCAATTACTGTCAGGCCCCCTTCCTCATTGACCATTTCAGAACCAACAGCCAGCTCTCCTGCCTCGATAAGACCATCGGATGTAAATATTCTGTGCTCAGGAGTGACGCTTATCTTTTGGTTTATCACTAGGTAATAATCCTCTCTCATTTCCTCTGGATGGTGGCGGAAGACATTGACAACCTCGCCGCTGACGACCTCGCCGGTAGATGGATCGTAGGATTTGACAAGATCGCCCACCCCGATATCTTCTATGTTCCCGAAAGATCCGTCAGACATGGACACCATGGTCCCTGCAAGGAAGCATCCACCCACGTCGTCACCAATTGAACCGCCGCTTATTGGTTCGCACACACCACCTATACATTCTGTGCCAGGAGGACATTCTGCACCACTGCCCCCGCAACCTGAATCGTCATCATATCCACCATCATAACTCTCGATTCTGCAACTAGATGAGCAACCATCACCACTAACGGTGTTGCCGTCGTCACATTCTTCACCGGGGTCTATATCACCATCACCGCATTCGTTGATATCCGCGTCAAGATAAGGGTCAGTGTAACATACTCCAGCAGGGACATTACATTTCTCCCCTTCTTTATGGCAATCACCATCATTAGAACATAGCCGTTCTCTGCATTTGTCGTTATGAGTGTCGCATATACCATCCCCCGGGCAGTGGTTGTTATTCAGACATACAAATTTTTGGTAACATTCCCAAGTATTCTTGTTGCATCTATATCTTTCATCGTACTTTGACGTGCAATCGGAATCGGTATAACATTCAACATCTTCGCCGTTGCCCTTGTTATGGACCAGGACACCGTCTGCGTAATAATTGTATGTAACTCCTACGCCAAGATTAAAGACCTTTACAGTATCACCTATAATCTCGATTGATTCTATAACCAACTCATTACCTTCGATGTCAATTAACCTGTCCCCCAAGTCAGCGGATCCAGCTTCTATCCACTCACCATTTATCCATATCGGATGGTTAGGTGTCACTCCGAGGAACCCGTTTATCATCAGGTACCCTTCAGTATCATGTACAAAAGTTTCCGATACGATTGAAACCTCATTCTCCCCTGTCACCTCGTTGTATGAAAGAACATAATCCCCGATCTCGATATCTTCTATATTAACGTCACCGTAAGGAGTTGATATCTTAGTGCCGGGAAGGAAACAAGGTTCTGGTTCCCCCCCATCGTATTTACAGCAAGGTTCTGATGTACATGCTTCCCCATCATTTAACGCATAAGTATCCTCGCATCTACACCAGCAAGGTCTACATGTATTGTAGTTAATGTAATCGCAACCTTTCTTAACTTGCCATACACCCGAGCCCTTGCCGCCACTGGAAGGGTAACAAGGCTTGCCAAATTCTCTAGGTGATTCACAGTAACGACGTCCACCAATGTCACCGCTATTGTCATCTTCACTGTCATCACACTCGGGATCCCATCTACAGCACTGAACTCCTTTTGGACCTATGGTTTCGCATGTTGCTTTATCCTTCCCTGTTCCTTCACAATCCCATTCTATTATACTATTTGAGGTATCTAGACAACCACGTTCCTTTTCGTAATCACCATGTGAATGTGTACAGCATGAGCTTCCACCACCACCAGTAACAATCCCGGTGGTTTCTCTTGCGGGCTCCACTGCGCAGACGCCGTTGAGGCACACCTTGCCCTCTCCACTGCAGTCATTCCTTACTGAACTGACCAGTCCATCCATGCAGAAGAATTCCTTCAGGGTTAATCCATCGATCAGGCATCTGTCCTCCCTTGTTATCATTCCGTCTGACGTCTTGCCCTTTTCATGATAGGCAAACCCGCCATCACTGTCAGTGCACTGGCTCCTTGTTCCTATGTTCGTAATAGCTCCACTGATCATTGCGACGTCGCCGACAGCAGCATACTCGTCAACACTCATCTCGCCAAGCGTCACAGAAGAAACTTCCTTGCCGTCGGATTCGATCAGGATGTTGTTCCCATCAAATCTTCCTATGACGATTTCGTCACCGTC
>DAOUYM010000063.1 GCA_030666115.1 Candidatus Aenigmatarchaeota archaeon | reverse complement strand
GGGATTTCAATCAGAACCTCTCTCATCGCAGACGGTTCAACTATCTTCAGGGCATTCTCGAAATCCTTCTTATCAACCCTCAGTTTATTGAGGGAATCGGGTGGAAGTTCTTCTTTCTTCCAGGATATCTGCGGCAGGTTTCTTCTGAGGGCAGACATCGCAGCTTCCTTTGCCAGTGCTTCGAGATCCGCTCCCACGAAACCATATGTTATCTCTGCCAGCCAGTTCAGGTCAACGTCCTTTGTAAGCGGCATGTTCCTCGTATGTATCTGCAGGACTTCCTTTCTTCCCTTCGCGTCCGGCACGCCTATCTCTACCTCCCTGTCGAACCTTCCGGGTCTCCTGATGGCAGGATCAAGGGCGTTCTCCCTGTTCGTCGCAGCGATAACGATAACCTTGCCCCTGCTCTTGAGGCCGTCCATAAGTGTCAGGAGCTGGCTCACAACCCTCTTCTCAACCTCGCCTGTAACCTCTTCCCTCTTCGGCGCAAGGGAGTCTATCTCGTCTATGAAGATTATGGATGGTGCGTTCTTCTCAGCCTCCTCGAATATGTTCCTGAGGTTCTCCTCGCTAGCTCCATAGAATTTGTTCATGATCTCTGATCCGGCAATCGAGAAGAAGCTCGCTCCACTCTCGTTCGCGACGGCTTTAGCCAGCAGGATCTTACCTGTCCCTGGCGGTCCATACAAGAGGACTCCCTTTGGCGGGTCTATCCCCAGCTTGGTGAAGAGTTCAGGGTGCCTCAGCGGAAGCTCCACCATCTCCCTTATCTTCTCTATCGAAGAATGAAGACCGCCTATGTCCTCGTACGTTATGGTGGGTATGGCCTTGTCCTGGATTTCAACAGCCTCTGGCTTGAGCTCGAGTTCTGTTGCATCTGTTATCCTGACAATACCTTCCGGGTTGGTTGATACAACCACCATCTGCATATCACCTGGTATGGGAGTGAATGAGAAATCACCCAGTCCCTCCATGTTTAGTCCCAGGCTTCTGAACATGTCCTCGAAGGGGTTCTGTTCCCTTCTCTGCCTCACAACAGGGAATGGCTTGAGTACGTCACTCTTACTCACCGGTCTCATGAACAGGTTCTTTTTGAGGAGTTCGGGATTCATCATGAGTCTTATTCCTTTCTGTGTTGGTGCGAGAACAACTCTACTGGCTTCCTTTAATTCAGCTTTCTTTACCTTTATGCTCTCCCCAACGCCTATACCTGCGTTCCTTCTGGTTATACCGTCCATCCTTACGAGATCTAGTCCAACATCAGCAGGATACGATCTGATGGCAATGGCTCCTGTTATCCCATTCCCATGGAGCTCTATAATGTCTCCTTCCTTTATTCCCAGTTCCTTCATTACCCTGGTACCGATCCTGACGATACCTCTGCCGAACTCGTCCCTGCTGGTGAGTTCGCCTACCTTGATTGAAATCTTTCCTTTATTTCCGTTATTTGAATTCTCGCTCATCAAATCACCCTTATTTCTTTAATTATCCATGAACATTTTTAACTATTACCCTTTCCGTCCTTGCCGTGTTCATCTTTCCCTATCTGTTCACCTTTCCCTCTCTACTCTCCTCTTCTCTATCCTGAGTATTATGGAGTGCCTGGTCTTTATCACGTCTATGTTTGGCTCCCTCTTGACCAGTTCTATTATCCTTATGTAGCGCCTGACCGTGATGTTGTGGAGGCCTGTTCGTTTGGCTATCTGGTTTATGCTCATTGCTTCATGTTCATGCTCAAGTATCCTGAGCATTTTCTGCATTATCTCCAGCGGGTCTCTTCGCATATCAATTTATCTCCTTTTTTGGTCCTCCACAATCCATCCTCTTGGGTATCACGGTCAATTACTTGGTAGGAGGTTTTGATGGATCCTGATCACATCAACATTAGTTAATCCAGGAATCATTCTTTCCCGGGTTTCCTGATGTTATATATATGTGCCGCAAGTATATAAATCTTTCGGTTACAGTCCATAGGTCTTTATATTGTAGTATATAGAAACATTCACTGAAAAGGGCCTGGAAATCACCCAAAACCGATATCAAGGACGTATATAGTGGGGTATAGAAAAGCTTTTAAATACTACTTTGTTACTAATCAATGGTGACAGTATGGATAATAGTGATAATATGGAGAATGTACAGAAAATAGGGGAACTTTCAAAGGTCTCGTTGCTGGGATTCGTGGACATTGATGGAGTTGAAAGTATACCCAGTGTTTATTCCGGTGGGACCGATTCGCTTCACTTACTTGCATCAACAAGGATGATAGCTGACAAGGATGATCCTACACCAGAGTATCTGGAATTTAAAGACAATCCTAATATAGGGATAAGAGAGATTTTTGATAGGTACATGAAAGGTGATTGCTCTGGCGTCAACCTTAAGCCTCTGAAGAAATATTCTATTCCTGCAATATATGAGAAATTCGGGGACGTGAAAGGCATAACTCAAGATTGTTATTATACAGTGTTTCTTATTGATTCTGAAACAAGGGAAACGGGTTACAGTCCTGGTGTGAAGTTTATTCCTGTCAAGGAACTGAAAGAAATGATGGCGAAAGCAGGAGACCCAAACCTCATACACATGGATGTTGACGGGCAGGATTACAGGATAAATCGCGGAATAACATACGCTCTTGGGCGTGTTTAGATTTTTAGATTCTGGTCAGAATAATATCATATCCCTGACTATCGACGACGTGTTCCGATTTATCTGTTCTGCAAAGGTCAGGATGAAGTTGAAGTGCTTGTTGTAAGGGACCTTGTACTTCTCTGCATCAAGTTTCTCAGCAAACCTTTGGATATAAAGCTCAGCTGCCGTGTCAGGATCCATCTTCACGACAGCTTTCCTTATGTTCTTGAAGTAGCTGAGCCATTTCTTCAGGTAATCCAAAATTATCTTGTCCATGATCTTGCTCTTCTCAAAAAGCGGATAATGATACTTCTCCATGCCCCTGCTCATCTTGGTATTGGTCAGGTAGCTCACGCCTATGAGCAGATTGCCCAGGAATTCCAGATTCCTAAGGATCCTGGCTATCGCCAGGACCTGATTGATGTCTTTCTTCATATCCCTGAGATAACGGGAATCCCTCAGCGCGAGGTTGCAGGATCTGTAGGCGAGGTTGTTGACCCTATCGAGCACAGCATCCTTCTCCAGTATGCTGTCACCCAGCTCCTTCCCGTCCTCTATGTATGAGATTATGTCACTGCCCATTATCTCCAGAAGGGAGAACTGCTGGCTCATCATCTTATCGAGACTGACGTCTTCCATTCTGAGCATGTCGGTCAGTGTTATGGAATCTTCTGTCTGGTCAGTCACCTCCAGGCCAGTGAACTTCTTATGGATTATGCCTATCACATTGAACTGTTCTTTCTGATTCACTCCTGTAAGGATTATCTTCTTGAATCCGGTGATATAGGCTCTCAGGACTTTGTAGTAGATTATGTCTGCATCCATCTCCTTGGTTATCTTTATGCTGATCTCTTCCTCCACCCGCCTCCTTTCAGGGAATATCTCCAGGGATCCCTCTCCGGTCTCCTCAAGCTCCAGATCCCTGTTCTTCTCTATCCCAAACCGTCTGATCCAGGGCAGCGGCAGCGAAACCACATAGGTTCCTGCAAACTTGATCGCCTTCCTCTTCATACCCATCAATCCCCCAATTCCCTAGAATCTCTTGTATTTACTATATATTTATCGATATATTATATAATTTATATACATAATATATAAATAGATTAGTTCTAACCTTTATTCACCCAGAGGTGGTAACATGGATAGAGGATTAGAAAGACTTAATGTGTACATGGATTTTGCATGCACATATCTTAATATGCTAATGAGCGATAAGGGACATTTCATGTACGGACCCC
>DAOUYM010000032.1 GCA_030666115.1 Candidatus Aenigmatarchaeota archaeon | reverse complement strand
ACGGAATCACAATACCAATAGAATGATGTCACCCCGCCTTAATCAACTTCTCCTCTTCTGTTGCCAGGAAGAAACTGCCCCCATCCTTTTGATCCTCTGATCCTTTGGATTTCTTCTGCTTCTTCAAGATTATCCTGAAGTAAGGAAGGTAGTCCCTCTTGACGCTCCGCTTGCTGGTGTGCATGAACTCGCCCATCCTCTCGCACATATCGTTCATCACTGCCCTTTTCTTCTTGGAGCTTCCCATCATCCTTATCCTCTGGGGTGGCTGGTATGGAGAGAATCCGTGTTTCTCATCGCTCCGGAACAATGAGACGCCGGACATCATGTCCACCATGAATCCCCTGAACCTCCAGTTCTGCTGCCTGGATACCCATCTCCTGAATATGTCAGCCTTTGAAAGGACCTCGTAGCCTTTCTGCATGTTCCCGGGCGTGCGCAGCTCGTTGGGAAGGTTGGTCTCTATCCACAGGAACAGTTCGTCCGGGTCCTTGCCTGTGTTGTTTATGGCCTTCTTGGACGCTGACATGCTCCTGGAGTGGAAGATGGTGGGAAGTATGTTGAAGATGTTGGCTTCCCTTTCCCTGTAACCAAGGATCCTGAGATCCTTGTCAGTCAGATTGTTCTTTCCGTAGGCAGCTATCTGCAGGTCTGATATAGCTGACCTCAGGTCACCATGTGACCATCTGGCCAGATTCTTCAGCACTCCCTCCTCAACTCCAATCCCTTCTTCCTTGCATACCTCCTTCAGTCGCTTCTCGACTGAAGCTGAATGGACCTTGCTGAACCTTATCATGCTGCAGTAACCCCTGAGCGGCAGGAGCTTGGGTTTCCAGGGATCATTGGCTATCAGGAAGATAGGGTATATTGAATCCTTTATTATCTTAATTATCGAGGCGACGGCGCCCCTGTCCGTCGCTGGTATCCCATCCACCTCATCTATCAATATGATCTTCCCCTCGTGGAAGAGTGGCTTGGATCTGGTTGAGTGACCTAAGAACTCCTCTATCCCCTTTGAACTCCGCGCATCTGATGCGTTGAGCTGTATCAGAAGATGACCCATCTCCCTGGCAACCAATTCAATGGAAAGGGTCTTGCCAACACCTGTTGGCCCGTGGATCAGCATGGCTTGGCCAGGCTGCCAGTCCCTTAGAAATCCTGATATCTCACCCAGTGCCTTGGTCTGCCCCATGACATCGGAAAGCTTTCCAGGTTTGTGCTTGTCCACCCAGAGATCCATAGCTAATTCTTCCCTTGATGATTTTTATGTGTTAGACACAACTTCAGCGTCTTCTGTTATTTACCCTCTTCCTTCAGATAGAAATAGGTGTTTTCTGCTGCGAGTCCGCCATCGCCTGCTGCTGTCACTATCTTCTTTGCGGAGTTGTTGCAGCAGTCTCCTGCAGCAAATACACCAGGAATGTTGGTCTTCTGTTCCCTGTCCACCTCTATGTAACCAGCCTTGTCTATCTTTATGCCGAGATCCTTTGCGATTCCAGAAGTCGGCACTGTCCCAAAGGCCGCGAAAATCCCGTCAACAGGAACCTCTTTCTTCTCACCGGTCTTCTTGTTCTGCAGAACAGCAGACTTCACGAACCTGTCGCCCTTTATCTCGATGCATACTGTATCCCAGTGGATCTTGACCTTGGTTTTGAAGAGCTTCTTCTGCCAGGACTCAGTCGCCCTCAGTTCGTCCCTTCTGTGAACCAGTCCTGTTTCTGCCCCTATGTCATCCAGGAGTATGGCATACGTCACTGCGGTGTCACCGCCCCCAAGAACCAGGACCTTCTTTCCCTTGAAGAGCGGGCCGTCGCATGTTGCGCAGTACGATACACCCTTCCCAGCGAACTGGTCCTCTCCCTTGACCAGCCCCTTCCTGTGCTTTGATCCTGTTGCGATTATTATTGTCCTGGCCTGGTACTTCTCGCCGGTGTTGGTGATCTCAAACCCGCCTTTAATCCTGCTTATCTTGTTTATCTTATCCTGCCTGATCTCAACCTCGAGTTTCTCAGCATGTTCCCTGAATTTCTTCATCAGATCAGGTCCCTTTATACCCATCACGCCCGGCCAGTCATCCACCATGGATGCTTCGTCGGTCTGTGACGCGCTGGCCGGATCGTTCAGAATCAGGGTCTTCATGTTCCTTCTGACTGCAAATATCCCTGCTGTCAGTCCAGCGGGGCCTGCTCCTATTATCAATACATCGTACATCATGTACCACTTAGAGTATGATTTCCCTCTTGATTTATTTAAATGGTTTTCCGCAGAGTTCGTCGATTCAAGATTTTATTATCTCAACCACAGGCTTCCCTCCTGATACACCTGTGTTCATTATCATCAGATTGAAGATTCCCTTGCTCTGGTCAATGTTCCCTTCTATGTCAATATCGGTGTACCTGAGCATAACGGTTACCGGATAGTAATCCCCGAGGCCGTAACCAAAGCTTGGTGAGGGATAGCTGAAGAATTTGCCCTGCTCCAGTCCCAGTATCTCCTTCTCTATATTGTCCCAGTCTCCCTGCGAAAACACAATCAATGCCCTCTCACCCGCGTCCTGGTCCAGCTCTAGGGTATGGTAGCCTGATCCAGTGGAGACCCCGATGCTGTTGCCGTCAGCAGCGACCAGGCCGGTCAGGTAGCCGCCTGCTCCAGTCTGGTAGGATGCCAGGTAGTAGTGGTCAGGATTGCTGTAGGTGGCGGATCCCAGGCTTCCTGCAGACATCTCGCCGACGCCTGGTATGTAGACAGTGTTGCTGGTGTTGTTTATGTTCAGCCTGATCTGGATGGTGTGGCCCTGGCTGTGGGCAGTGGGAAACATGACCAGGAGAGCTGCACTGATCATTAGAATAAACGTAAAAGCGTATGCCTTCTTCATAATAATAATTTGTCTAAGCCTGTATTAAAATCACTATGTCATCGACACGTTATCAACATGTCATCACCACACAATCACCATGTCAGTACCCTGACAGTGACCTTTTCGTTGTTCTCGGTCATGCCCGGATTCTCTTTGACATAGATGTTGTAACCTGGCAGCACGGCTGATCCGTAATCCGTTGTGCTGCTGTCTGTCTCGATCTCAATCCTGAAATCCTGGCTTATTCCCAGTCCAGCAGCAAAGGCCCTGAAGTCTGTGGCGAACATCTGGTCTATCCGGTCCTGTGATACCAGGGTGTCCTTCTCAGCTGCCCATGGAATTACCTGGGTCGTGTTTACAAGCGGGAAGCTTGAATCGCAGTTCAGTGTCGTGTTCTGGGTGTGGTACCTCATTACGAATTTGTTCTCCCCGATCCCGACATCGGCCTGCCAGTAAACCCTGTTGCCGAATATCATGCAGGGTAAGGACTGGTTCCCTGAGAATATCTTGGTTGAATTGCTGCTATAATCAGGCCAGGTGAAATCTGTGTAGAGGACCCTGGTTCCGTTTTCAGTGGAGTCATACGTTATCGGAGTGTCGTAGGCCTCAATCTCCAGGTAGTTCATCACCTTACCGCTTATCCCCTGTACACCGGCTCCCAGGTCAGGCGTAATCGCGAAGAATCCCATGTAGTACACAAATGACCACGCAACCAAAATCAGGAACAACCCTATTGCTATAATCCAGTCTATCTCCATCGAACCACTATTAATATTTTGTACACGGTTTTTATTAAATTGCAGAACCAATTATCCTCATGGATCCTATGAACACTTTCCTGCTGAACAACGACTGGCTAGTGTGGATTTTCCTGTCCATATGCCTGGTTATAATCTACTTCCTGCTACGCAGGTTTGTCTGGAGAGAAGAAAGGCCGAGCGAGAGGATCATCTTAAAGCGATTCCTGATCGTTTTCCTGGTCAGTATAACAATCTCTGTCCTGCTTATACATGGGCTGAAATCCACCATGCAGGTCCCGAGGCCGTGTGTTCCCTGCACAGATGGGATGACAGGAAGTGTGACAGATGGCGCAGCAGAGTGCAATCCCTACTGCCCACCAGCTTGGGACTACTCCTTCCCATCCGGACATGCAGGGATGATATTCGTGCTGTTCACCTCGTTCTTCCTAATACACAGGAACAAGCACTTCATCCCATTCTTCATATTCCCTGCACTGGTTGCCTATTCCAGGGTCTTCTTCGGGGTGCACACCTACCTGGACATCATTGCGGGATCCATCATAGGGATAGCTATACCAGTGATTGTTTGGAAAATTGAGAAGATGGAAGGCGTGTTCGCAAGGTTCAAAAGCGCTTAAAAAGCTTACAATCAACTTATTCTTAGGACCGATAAGTGACAAAAATATCTCCAAAAAACCCGAAAAACAGACCAAAAAAAGGCAAAATTAGGGCCAAAATCCGATGAAAACCGCTATGAAGGACCTATATACTAGGGTATACATAAGCTTTTAAATAGCCTTTTGTCACTAATCAATAGTGACATATATGAGGTGATAATATGAAAGAAAACCTTCATTGGTTTGTAAAGGATGACAGCTGGCCTGGTTTGGAAGGTAGAAGTGCAATCCCCAAGGATGGCGTGTATAAATGTGTAGACGATATGATGAAGGCTGTTGAAGAGTATAAATTGGTTTACAAATGATGACAGCCGGCATGGCTCAAAAAAGTAAGAACAGGTTTGGAATCAATGATGACATATACTGGTGGAAATATGATCGAAAAAGAGACGGACATGGTCCTGAAAAGGATCAGGAGGGTCGAGAAGGGTCTTTATGACGAGTTTGAATTCGACGACCTGGACGACGTGTAGGTGAGTGATATGACATACGATGAAAAACTTGAGAAGCTGAAAGAAAGACTGGACAGTGCTGAGGAATTCAATCCGGAAATGATAGGCCAGGTCCTTTCTGGTGATGTTTCTTTAGGCAAAGCTGCAAAATCCTTTGCTGCTTCAAAAACAAAGAAATGGATTGACAGACGTGTAGAGAAAGCAAAGTATAAAGGTTCATTCTCAAGGAAATACCTGATGCCCTTTGATCCTGATTATGATTTCATAAAGAATGTTGTAGAAAAAACTCTGGTTGATGGTCCAATGTATCATATAGAGGAATCCACAGATCTCGGTAGGAATCTAGGACAGCACGGCCCTAACGGAATGTATGTCCTTGAAAAGTCTCAAATACCAGAAAAAATATTCGGAAATAAATACGGAAAGGTGCTGAAGAGGCTAGGGAAGAGCCCCGACGAACTGAACCAGGACGTTCAGAACTACATAAAGCTCCACGAGGTAACAGAAAAGGCATACATGGAGAAATATGGGATAGCCAATCTGAATGATAATGATCATGGAAAGCTTGAGGCATACATCCTCAAGAGTCTAGAAACCTTTCCTCTGGAGAGTTATGATACCACAGGAATACTTGAAGCAGCTGTTGCAGTGCACAGCATGAGGAATAAGAACGACAAATTCCTCAAGATGACAAAGAAGTACATGAAGGATCTCGGGGACCGGATAGATAATCTGCTGACCCCAAATTCCCTGACTCCGGAATATGCTTATGTTTAATATGAGGTGAGATATATGATCGCAGCTCAATCGGCCTTAAAGGACTACGAAGAAGAGCTTGACTCAGCAGAAAGTATAGGTAACATATTGTATCCTAATTTCGAAAAAAATAACAACCCCGGAAGAAAATCAGGATCCAGCGGTAAGGGTAAAGTAATACAGGGCAACTTCGGCAACAGGGGCAGTGTATTACTTTACCCTTATCGCTGGATCCTGATTTTCGGAGAGAAGAGAATAAAACTTGCTCCCTACGGGTTCCTTTCTGGCGATAAGAAACTGAGAAAGTACCCATTCGTTGACGGTAAAAAGTTAAACGAGGATTTTGGGGATGTGATTGGAAGCCTGATTAAATATTATATAACACAGGGTGTTTACCAGGGATTTAATGTTGAGGCAAACGCACAGACAGGTGGTGTGGGATGGAAGATAGTTGACGGCATCATGAAAGGCATGAAGTTCGGTTACAAGGAGAACTTCAATAACAAGTGGCCTGATATTCTACCTAAGATAGCTGTCTGGAAGAGGTTCGCAGATAGCTCGACAAATATAGGAAAACTCTACACGGTTGAAATGAGTGGATTTGAGTTTCCGGTATACATGATAGATAATGCAGGTAAGTTACCAGATCCCTCCATGGAATTGCTGAACAAGAATATTGATGAAATAGCTGAGACAGGAAAAAGCCCATATAACGGTATAGAGGAAATGGTAAAGTTTTATAATAACGATTTCAGTAGATTGGCTGCAGGTAAATTTACAAGGGGAGATTTTGAATCCTCAATGCTTGAAGATCCACGTCAATTTAGAAAATGGCTAATGAGGGATCAAACATGGCTTATACAGCAATATGGGGATATGGTTGATGAAATACCAGTGACTCTTGAGAATGGCGCTACAGTTAAGGTGAGGGTTTATGATAGCACTAACAGCATTACCAATTGGTTATTCTGGTTTGTTGGTGATCAAATATACGATTTAATAGATGCACCTCTCGATCCATTGCAGAGGAAAGTCGAGGAATATTCAAGGGATGCTGGTCAAATTTTCCTTAAAACGGAATATAAAGCGATATCTGGTATCACAAGATCATTCTTCACTTCGGGTCGTCTACCACTACTGTATGACATCACAGATCTCCAGAAGAACATGGTACCTGACATCACCATGTATAGGTAGTTGCGTCAGTGAATGATTAAAATCCCAACACGTCGCCGGGTTCTGTCTTGGTTTTACTGACAGTGCCCGGGTTCGTTTCTATTACGTATCTTGCGGTTTTGTTGGATCCGTAGGTCTTCCATGTCATCGGATTGAGGTTCAGTGGTCTGACATTCTCATGGATTACTATAACCCTTTTCTCAGAATCCAGGAATATCAGGTCAATGGGGAAGCGCATCCCGAACATCCATATCTTATGGTTTCCATCTTTCGGGAACTTCATCAGGAGGGCATGCCCATCCGGAAGGCTATCCTTGAACATGAGGCCTTTGGCCTTCTTCCCGATCGTGTCAGCTACCTCTACATCTCCAGCGAGTATATTATCTTTTGTCCTGTTGATTATCATTGACATCCCACCCAATTCATGTTCCTCGTGTTTCATTCGACCTGATCCTTGATCTGTCTGGCTGTCTTTGGTCCTATTATCCTTTCCAGGCTTATTAGCGGAACCTTCCTCAGGGAGTCAGGGGTACTGAGATTCGAGTTATGCAGCTGCCTGGCCCTGATCCTTCCTATTCCCTTGAGTTTGACCAGCGGCAGAAGCTCCTTCTTCACACCATACTTGACCCGTAGCCTGGTCTTCCTGATATCTTTCAACAGGTTCATGTGGTTCAACAGCAGAGCGAGTTCCTGGGTTGCGTAGAGAAGCCAGTCCGCGTTGTTCAGGCGGACCCTGAGCTCTCCTGGCGTTACTCCGAACTTCTCAAGCACCCGGTCCTCTCCCATCTCCTCGCACCACTCCATGAAGAACCATGCAGTCTTTATCGAGCGCATGTAATCATCATACTCCAGGTCCCAGGGATTCGGTGGTTTCTGCAGGAGATTCTTCTCCTCCCTGGCAACGACCTCGTTGAGGAATTCATAGTCCGATTTCCTTATCCCTATCAGCGGCATCATTTCAAGTGTGTTGGATACCAGATGCAGGGAACCGATGTCAGTGATCCCTTCCCTGCTGGCCCTTTCAATCCCTTTTATCAGGTGGCTGGCAGTCAACGGATCAATGTACAGTTCCGAGACCCTCTTCCCAATCCTTGTTGGCTTCAGTTCTGTTCTGTAATCTTCGAGCAGGCTTGTACCGGATTTGAATAAATCATCCTTACTATTATCTTCCTTTTCATCTGATCCGGTTGTGATGAATCTGAAATCTCCCAGAAGGGAGATGATCTTCTCCAGGATTCCCTGGAGGTTTCCCATGTCTTTGTACTGGTGCGCGTAGAAGGTCTTTGAGAAGAAACCGAAGAGCTCCTCCCTTGTGCTCGCTACGCCAGATGATATTAGCGCAAGGACGTGTGTCCTGAGAACCGGCTCCATCCCGAGCTTTGAGGTTATGTCCTCCGGATCCCCGTTTATGTAGTTCTTCCATACGTAATCAGCGTCCCTTTTGTTTCCAGCCAGGATTATTGCCTCGCCCTCGGTATCATACTTCGGACGTCCAGCGCGTCCCATCATCTGCTGTATCTCCAGGACAGGGATGTAATCCATGCCCCTGCCGCTGCTGAACCTCTTAATGTCCTTGACAATGACCCTCCAGGCAGGGAGGTTGATCCCTGCTGCAAGTGTCGGGGTCGCTGTTATCACCTTTATCTGCCCCTCCCTGAAGGCCTTCTCCACAAGGGTTCTCTGCTTGTTATTGAGTCCTGCGTGATGGAATGCAACACCATCCTTTATACATCCGGATAATCTGTGGCACTGTACTGTTGGCCTTTCAAGGGTGTTGAGTATCTTGTCAGATATCACTGAAAGTTTCTTCTTCTCCTCCAGGGATAGCTTGCCCTTAATCATAGCCGCGATATTCTCTGCTGATGATTCTGTCCCTCTCCTGGTGGATATGAACACCAGTCCCTGCTTCCCTTTCTCAAAGGTCTGGTTCACCAGTTCTTTCAGGTCCGGTTCATCCGGATTGAGTTTAACGGATTTTTTCGGAACAAAATCAACACTGTTCTCAAAGCAGAGTCCCCTGTAAAGATCAACTGGCCTGTAATCCGAGCGGACTGACTTTGCACCAAGCCAGTCAGACAGTTCTCCGTAGTTGTTTATGGTCGCGGACAGCGCCAGGATCTTCGGGTTGGCCACCTGCATGAGCCTTGTC
>DAOUYM010000023.1 GCA_030666115.1 Candidatus Aenigmatarchaeota archaeon | reverse complement strand
CAACATCTGGGTTAGCGCCACCACACACTAATTTGGTTGCCTGTTTTATTTTTGCGTATAATATCTGGTACACGACTCTTTGGGAGTCTGTATCGTGTCCCAGGGTTCCGACCCAGTTGGCGACCTCTGTGTCACCGTCGCCGTCATTGTCCCAGGAATCCATTGTTCCATGACTGACCCCGCCGAGCGTGAAGGCATTGACCATGCTGGTAATGTCAACAGCGTCTTCGTTTGAAGGTCCGGTGTTCTGGGCGAAGTAGATGGTCACATTGACATTGGTCAGGTTCTTCTCACCGCTTGGGTTTCGTATTGTTATGTTGAAGGTGAGATTGTTTTCTGTGTAGTAGAGGTTGTCAGAATCATAAAGGTCGGTCCCGCCCTTCTCATTGGACCACGTTATTGAGAGGTTTATGGTGGGTGCGGCATCAGTGTCGTTAAGGACATAGTTGCCCGACTGGTCACCTGCACTGGTGTTGACATAAATGTTTGAGGTGGAGTTGGTGGTGGGGTAGGAAGTCACAACGTTCTTATAGGCTGCACTGTTCTCTATGGTAGTGTTGGGATGGTAATTAGCAAGCGTTATATCAATATACTGCAGGACGTCGTCCTCGTTGGGTACAGTGACCCTGACGTAACCCGTCCTGCTAACGCTTCCGGTCGGGGTTCCGTCGTAGTTGTAATCCACAGAAACGTACTCTGTCAGGTATGCCTGCGGACCTGCAGTGGCGTAAGCGGTATGGGAAATAGTAACAAGTAGAAGCAAGCAGATTATCAGCGCCAGTAGAACCCTCTTCATCAAATCTCCATTAGTCTGAAATCCCCGTTAGTCTGAATGTATAATTTATATATTGCGTTGAATCTTTATAAACTTAAAATCATTTTTGAGATAATATTGCGATTTATTGCGGATTTTATTGTAGATTGTTGTGGATTATTGTAGATTATGTTGTGGATTGGTCAGATTTATTGTGGATTGGTCAGATTCCCTTTATCTTCTTCTTAAGCTCCCTTATTTCCTTCTTGTAGGTCTTCTTTCTGTATATCCTGAAGGCAAGGAAGACTACTATCGCGATGGCTATTACAGCGAAGACGACCCAGCTTATCCTTATGATCTCCCTCTCGGGGCAGTCTATCACGAAGTCCCTCTGGTGATAGAGTATGGTGCTGAAATCCTTCTTGAACTTTGTGTATATGATGTATCTTCCTGAGCCAAGTGAGGACGTGGAAAAACTTATCGGAACCCTCTTCTCCTCGAACTCCCTTAGCTCACCCAGTATTATCAGGTCAGCGTGCACGGTTTTCAGGTCAGAATCTGGTCCAAGAACCTCAAGTTCAATGTAAGCACCACTCTCCCTGGATCCTGGTATTATTAATATATTTCCGCTTATGGTGTCGACACACTGGTATTTCAGGGTCTCGAGTGCGGTTATCATTACAGGCGGTGTCTCCTCATAGACTATGTAGATGAACCTGGTCTCGCCCATTCCCATGGACTCCAGGTTTATCTCTATCCCGTCATCCTTTGACGTAAATATAACCGGGTTCCCCTGCTCATCCTTTATGGATATTACACTGTCCTTTGAGATGTAGAGCTGGAATAACACATTCTCGTAATCCTCAATAGCGAAGTTGATAAGCGTTATGTTGAGCGAGAACCTTACCACATTCTCATTGGATTCCAGTACATCAAGAACCTCCCTGACTTCAAGGACAGGGGGTGTGGTTACCTCTATGGCGTATATTCTGGTCTCAAACCCTTCAATTTCTGCCCTCCAGTCAACATATGGGTCTTCGCTTCCCTTCAGCTTTAGCCTGGTCCTCTTCGGTGTTCCGTCACCATACTCCAGCAGGTAGACGCTGATCGCGTCCTTGAATACGGATATCGGAACCATTTCCTGGACTGACAGATTGTTCGGGTTGTAGACGGTTAACTCCTTCCTCCACGCAACAGGCCTGCCTACCTCAGCGTCCCCCTGTTCCCACGGATCCTCTGTTATCTCCAGCTTGCTTATGAAACCCTCTCTCCTGATTGGGGTGTAGACATCCTCGAATATGAGCTTGTCCTGATAGTATTCGTATCCGAAAACCCTGGTCAGTATGTAGTTGGTTCCAACCGGTATGTTTGCTCCAAAGTCTATCTTTATCTTATCGTTGTTGAACAATGCAAGGCCTTCCTCATACGGGACTCCTGTTTCCTTCTTCTCTATGAGGTATTCTGTGTATCTGTTTTCACCTATGACCTTCGTTCCCATATCCTTTACTGTGAAATCTTCATCCCTGGTCCAGGTCTCCAGGTATCCGGTATTTGAGTGGTAGATCTTCAGGTAAACCTCATCCATATCAAGTGAACCACCGTATGGGATGTAAACCATGACCTTGATGTCTGTTATTCCCTTATCTCCTGTGTCCACGATCCTGTCAGTAACGTTTATCTGAACGTAGTCGTCTGTCAAGAAGCTGAAGTATGAGGATTCCTTCTCTATGGTGGCGTAGAGGGAGATTGGAACATAGCCACCTCCCGGAGCCCCTCCCGGGCCGGGTGTTATCTGCACGCCTATCACAGTGATTGTGTCGTTGAAGTTCTTTATGGCATGGGTCCCTGACTCTGTAACGAAATCGCCCTGGGTGACGAACTCATAGTCCTGTGTGGATAACTGCACGGATCCGGAGAGATTGTAGGAGAGCCGGATATCATCGTTCTGGCTCAGGTTGTGTCCGAGTATGGATTCGAAATCCGTTACATTCACCATCACGTATCCGTCTGATCCCGGGGCAGCGTTCTGTGTGCTTATTGCTGCATACGATGTTATGTCGTACTGGCCGGTGCCGTTGATGTAGATCAGCCTTACGTTTGAGACAGACCAGCTGGTGCCAGAACCTGCCACAGATGTTCCGGGTATTCTTGACATCATGCTCATCTTACCCACCTCCAGGTTCAGGTGACCGAGGTGCCTCATCGTATCTGTGATTGAGACCTGCTTCCCTGTGTTGGTGTTTGAGATCAGGTTTGCGGTTTTGTCACCGAAGAAGTCAATCTCGTAAAGCACGGGCAGATAAATCCTGCTCTGTGTTATTCCTGAGTACTGCGAATTGCCCCAGACAACCTCCCAGTCAAAAGCAGTTGAGAAGTACACCTGCTTGTTGGATGAGCCTGAATCATACCAGTCGGTGAAGATCTGGTCGCCTGGACTGAGATAGGAACCGCTGCTCGATGAGACGACGGGTGTGCCCTGGCCTATCCTGTAAACATCCCAGCCATGGATTATGTAATCAAGGCTGTTGGAGATGTCTTTCATGAAACCCCTCACAAACCAGTTGCCAAGATCAACCATCTCTATGCCCTCCCTGACAGGACCCCTGGAGAACCTGTCTATGAAGGTGATGCCTGTAAGTGTCTGGTCCTCGCTTGAGGCAGCTATGCTCTGGGCTTCCCTGTCCATATTGACCATCATCAGAGCCTCATCAAAGTTGATGCCGGGTGTAAGGTTGCCGCTAAAGGTCATGTACACCACACCGCCCTCTAAGAGGTTACCTGACCATCTCACTATGTCATTGTAACCGTCCCAGTCAGAATCTATTATCAGCGGGGTACCTGACGTTGATGAAACACCGTACAGGTCTATGGCATCGTTCTGCCCAAGCGTATCCTTGGAGAATCTTATGTTGGTTATGACGTTGTAGACGTCCTTGGTGGTTGTCATGGTTAGATTGAAATAGAAGGTGTTGGGTCCGGGGTGTATGTCATGACCTCCCATATCATTCTGGATGTCCAGCTTAAGGGTTATTACAGCTGCCGTGTCAGGATTGGTTATGTTGTATGTAATGCTCTGTGAACTGTCTGTTGTGTTGACGTATATCCTTGTCCTGTCCCCTGTCATCGGGGAAGCAGCCACGTTCTTGTAAGCGGTATTAGACTGGAGGTTGGTGCCTGAGGTGTTGGAAAGCTGGAGGTCAATGGTCTGGAGGACATCGTAATCGTTCTCAACATCAACCTCCACGTAACCGATCTTAACCACTTCGCCGTCCAGGGTTCCGTTGACGAAATAGTTGGCTGTCACCTCTTCCCTGAGGTAGGATGATGGGGCGCCGAGTACGATTGGTGGGGACAGAACTAACAGCAAAACTGTAAACATTAACGTAAACACTAACAAAGCATTCCTAGGAACCATATTATTAATTTGCCAGCGCTTCAATAAAAAGAATTCAATAGACAAGAACAGGCAAGGACCGATAAGGACTACTTCCTTCTGATCACCAGCAGCACGCCTATGACGATCCCCATAACAGCCACCAGTATGAAGTATATTATATTGTCACCGAAACCGCCCACGCCTGTACCAACACCGGTTCCAGGGCCTGAACCAACCACCTCAAATATGTCTGTCGAGAGGGCTTCCCTGCCAGTGTAGGTGACAAAGGCCTCGAAGGTGTACATTCCTGCCTTAACGTTTTCCGGCAGCGGTAGTGTGAGCTCCTTCTCTTTCTCCTCAACAACAGCAAAGGTTTCTGACCTCTCCACTATCAGGTCTCCCTGCATTGTCTTTGCTGAATACGTAACGAAGACGTCAACCTTGGCCCTTGGCCCTCCCACGTTTATCAGTCTCAGGATGCCCTTCAGTACCTCACCCGGCTGGACCTTGGCTGTGAGGGTCTTGAGGCTCACGTCGAAGGATGGGACGTTCGCAGAGCCGTACATCTCTGTCTTTATGTGCTTCTGGTACTGGGGATCCCAGGCGCCTATTATGGTAGGAAGGATCCACTGCCCGCCACCAAGCACGCTCACGTTGTAGATGACCTCCAGTGTGTCGTTGTCGTAGAGCTGGCCGTCCCAGTTAAGGAAACTGTATATACTGAAGTTGTAGACGTAGACATCGACTGCGGTCCCGTCAGGAAGCGTGTCGCTAAAGGGTCCATGTATTTTGTAGTCTGTGTTGTTGACCAGACCTATTATCTTGTCATTGGTGGTATTGTAGTAGGTGACATTCAGGTCCCATACAGTGGCTCCTTCAGGCAGGTAGTCAGACATCGCCAGGCTGCTCACTGTCCCTCCTATCGCCCTGAGAACCAGCTTGCCTGTCAGGTTCTGGGGGTTGGAGAGGACAGGTACCCAGATGCTCTTGTAACCCCTCACAACAACCATGGCAGACCTGATGGTTGACGACTCTTTCCTGTCAAAAGTGGCGGTGTTGCTCTCAACGTAAGCATGCGTCCACATGGTCTTCTCCTCGTCAACATCCATTTCATCAGTCGTCATCGTATAGGTGATCATGATGGAGTCGTTCTCTGTCATATTGGAGCTGGCATCGGTTAACCACATCTTGGATATGTTCACCATCACCAGCCTGGGGTTGCTGCCCATTGTAGTGACGTTTATGTCAACAGAAGTGTTGGTGGTTATCTCTATCACCTGGTAGGGTGAGTAGTCAATGAAGTAAACCTTAACAGAGGAACTTTCGGGTAAGGGGAAGTCAGCAGGCACCTCGTCAGTGATGTTTATTATGGGGATATCGCTCCTGGTATAGTTCACCTTCACTGTCACATTCACACCCACTGTCTCAGCCTCCCCGCTAACCACAAAGTCCGGATATATGAACTTGTTTATCAATATGTCCAATTTATTTGAAAGAGGTAGGTAGTCGGTGTTATTGGCCGTTGGTGTGTAGGATGAATCGCATATTCCATTTCCATTGGCATCAATGCACTCATCTGAGAAGTTCAAGTCGTCAGGATCAGTCCAGTAGTTCCCGCCTATGCAGTCCCCGCCGATTATGCTGGATCCTGAAGAGCAGTCGAGGGTGGTGTTCCAGTAGTTGCCGTTGTTATTGTTGTTGGAGTAGAGGTTGACGGAGTTGTTTAGGTAATTGTTGTAGATGGTGTTGTAGCTCGCGTAGATTGAGCCAGCTTCCAGATAGATCCCGTATTGGCTATTGTTTTCTATTCTGGAGTTGTTTATGATATTGTAACGAGATCTATAAATTTTTATGCCATTCTGAATATTGTTTGAAACTGTAATGTTGGTGAGGGTATTGTTGTCGGAGTCGATGATGTAGAGTCCGTCGTCCTGGTTGTTTGAAGCGGTGATGTTGATTAGGATGCTGTTGTCAGAGGTGATGCGGATGCCGTCACCCTGGTTGCCTGAAGCGGTGACATTGATTAGGATGCTGTTGTCAGAGCATACACTGAGGCCGTCGTTCACATTATTTGTGGATATGATGTTGGTGAAGGTGTTGTTTTCGGGGGTACCTACAGTACCTACAGTGAAACCGTACCTTTGATTACCTGAAACAGTAATGTCGGTGAAGGTGTTGTTGCCAGAGTAGGAGGTAGTTATTCCATCCCCTCCCATATCAAGTTGAAAATTATTGTTGGCGGTGATGTTGATGAATATATTGCTGTTAGATCTTCTGATATAAACACCATACATATTGTAGCTTGAGTTGATGTTATACATTCTCGAATTGTTTGTGTAAAAGAGATACAAAGAATCGATTAATGTTGCATTATTTAATGTCACGTTATAGCAGCCCACAAAAGCTACATGCGAGTAGGTGTTGTTGTAGTCCAGTGTCTGGTTGTCCGGGCAGGTTTTGTGGTATCCGTCAAAGTACTGGATGGATTTGCCGTTGATCGTGTTGGAAGTGTCTATGTCATGAACAAAATGTGACTGGCTTGAGCCTGACAAAAGGAGTCCGGTCTGGTTTAGAATGCTTATTGTGGCATTCCTGAAGGTGTTGTTTTCGGAGTCGTATATGTAGATACCCTCATTTTGGTTGTTTGAAATAGTGATGTTGGTGAAGGTGTTGTTGTCTGCAGTACCAATATTGATGCCATCGTTCTGATTATTTGAAAGTGTGATGTTGGTGAAGGTGTTGTTGTTTGAATTGGATACATGAAGACCTGCAGCAATGTTGTATGTGGATATGATGTTGGTGAAGGTGTTGTTGGTTGAATGGGCAAAAAGGGAGCCACTAATTTCGAGACCTCCATTGTTGTTTGAGGCTGTGATGTTGGTGAGGACACTGTTATCTGTGCTGTATAAATAGACACCATAATTGATATTATTAAAGGCTGTTATTCTGGCCAGCGTGTTATTGTTTGAATGTCCAACGTAGATGCCATCGGCATCGTTGTAGCTGACATTGACATCGGTTATTATGCTATGGTTTGAATTTTGAAGATGTATTCCTGAATGACCCCAACCTTCGTCCAGGTACCTCGGAACAAAGAACCTTGGGTTCCAGAACGGTATCTGGAAGAATGAAAGAACTTCTTGTTTGGTGTAGTTGAGCTCATTCTCTGGGTCATATCCTCTATAGTAGCCATTAAGTTCTATGAAGTACGTTACTGTCCCGGCAGGAGATGAAGTGTTCGTGAATGTCAATTCAACTTCTTCACCCGACTCTATTAACAGCAGATTATCATCTATATCGCTCAATTCTGTCAGGACTGAACCCCCATCCTTGACAGCGCTTGTTATCGGGATCTCTTCAAGGCTCACGTTATCATTGTCCGAGTAGTCAACCAGGACGTAATCAAGTCCCATGAGATCAGGGAATGTGTAGAATCTTATTTTCAGGTCTTCTGTGTCTATATCGGATATGTTCAGAGGGTAGACCACGTCCGGGCCCTTGTTATCGGGTTTTTCATATATCACTGATTTTAGTAGCCAGTTTGTCCCGTTCCACACATAGATATCTATCAGGGCGTTTTCAACGAATGCATTTTCCTGCACGAAACCATTGAATATATCGTCACCGAACTTGATCTGTTGTTTTGCAAAGTTAGAAGTCAGGGACAAATCAAACAGATCATGCTCCATTAAGAGCGCCCTTACCCTGCTTCCCATGTAGTTCTTTAATGGAAGCTGCTTTGGTCTCAGCAAGAGCTTTGCCATCTCAGCGTCTACCGGCTTCTCAAATGTCAATTCCAGGTACTTGCCTAAATCATTTACGTTTGCTAAATCCGCCAGGCCGTCTCCATCATTGTCGGTGTAATTCGTACCAGAGAAGTCATCCGAGTTCCAGTAAGTTCCGTCTCTTTCGAGCAACTGGGAAACATCGTTTCCTGCATCATCTATTGCTGATATTGGTTCCTGGGGATCCTCTATGGTATAAAGCTGGTTGAACCAGCCACCGTAGACATCGACACCGCTGTCGTGTTCTACTCTATACAAAGCAACATAATTCAGGTACGTATCCTCTGGCAGTTCCTCTGTGATCTTGATCTTGAACTCAGAACCATCGGGCTGAAGAGAAGGTAGTCTCGTATACTCACTGCCGTTGAACATGGAGAAATGGTGCTTGGTCAGACCTTCATTATCAAAAACATACCCGCTGCTGGTCCAGGAATAAACGAATGGGCAGCTTGGACCCTGGTTTTCGTCATTGTAAACAACAGTAGAATTCTCTATTCTGTTGTAATTTGAATCTTTAATCCAGATGCCTTTCCCAAAGTAGCTTATGTTGGTGCAACCCGTGATTGTATTGTTGTTCGCGTTGTGGGAGATATTAATTCCGTATCCCGTATCATCCCCATCCCCACTTATCGTGAACCCCTGGCAGTCAAAGGTCACGTTGTCTGTTCCGTCGAATTCTATACAGTTCCCGTCCTGGTCGGTTATTGAATTGAGGAGTTTAACCGTACCCCCTGATTGCGCCTTGTCCTGGATGATCTTAGAACAGGAGGTACATGAGGTACATTCGGCGTGCCTGCAGCACACGTTCTTCTGGTATCTGCCACAATCTGCTATATGGGCATTGGTCATGTTATCGTCACCGGGTTCAGAACTTGCTATGGAAGCTAAGCACTCGTAATCACTGCCGCAGGCGCTGTTCGTGTATATGCATTCTATGCTTCCGTTCTGGAGCACAGATGACAGGCAGGCGCTCTCGCTATACTCGCCTGCACCTGAATGATTACCTGCCTGGACATGTGCATTGGTGGTATCGCTAAGCTTCAGTACTGCCACATCACTGCAGGAGGAGTTGCTCAGGTTTCCAACAGAGGAGTTGCAGCACACCGAATACGCATAGCTGCCTTCTGTTACGAGCTGGGCATGTGCATTCCAGTGTCCGCCTGTCTCGTTCTCCAGGTACAGTACTTCTGTGTAAGCGCAGGAATCAGTTATCTCGCAGCTCAGGTAGCTGGCCGCAGACGCATGGCCCACAAGGATCACTAATGTCGTTAAGGCTAGGAGAAGAAACACGAACCATATAAGCAAAGAACTTCTCATAATCCTCATCATCCATCTACCGCCTGTTGGTCAATTCCTCGTAGCCTGTTTTAGCCTATTATATATACTATATAGTTATTGTATTGGAAGAAATAAAAAAAGGTCAGAAAAACCAAACCTAATAGAATCAACCTAAACGGTCTGCATCTCGCAGCCTGTCAGGGTCTCGAACCATTCCAGTGTCTTCACGCCAACGTAAGCCTTGTCATCGTATGCGACAGTCGGGATTTCCTGTATGCCGAGCTGCTGGCATGCCTCCAGGTTGGCTCCTAAGCAGTCCACGTAGACCTTGTAGGAGAAGCTTCCGAGAAGCTGGAGCTGCTGGATGGTGTTGATCTCGTTACTCTGTCCAAATATCAGCAATCCCTTCTCCTTCAGGCACTCTGCAAAAATCTTCTCGTTCTCAAGCCGCACAATGTAGTCGTCTGTGATTATGATCTTGTCTGTTGTCAGGCTCCCGTCCTTGGTGACGTAAATCTCCTGCAGGGTATCGCCTGTCGTCCCTTTAGTCCTGAGCAGGACCTTGTACATCCCTGATATCTCCTCAACTGAAAGGACCTCCACATCGGCTTCTGATATCAACTCATAGACGCCCTTCACCCTGTCCACTGCCTGGACCTGGGATCCGGTGGTCAGGAAGCTCTGCAGGTAGAAACCAGCTATAACAAGAATCAGTATCACTATCACAGCAAGGTATAATCTCTCCCTGCCACTCCCTGTTTTTGACATGACAATAATATGGAGGAAGGATATAAAAATGTTTAGAAAAAGAAGAGGAGAGGGGGGGTTGATTTTACCCTTAACCCAACTTGATGATAACCTTGCCACTGCTACCTATCGGGATAATTTGTTGAAACTGTTTTTTAATTCGGGTAGAAATTTTAGAAGAAAATTTAAGGCTTCTTTGCATATCTCTGCAGAAATTTTTTCCCCCCTGTAAACTGTTTTATTTCTCAAAATTCTATACCTATTAAAAGAGGCAATATCCGATTCAGAAAAATCAAAGAATTCTTTTAGGAATGATATGAGGGCCTCGTGAGAATATGGCTTATACCCTTTCAATGACATAAGCGATTGTGCAGCTTCCCTCAAACACTCGTAAACATCTTCAAAAATGTAAGGTGCTGTATTTTCATTTAACTCTCTTGCCTTGATCGAGAAGTCCAATCTCCCTGCGGCTTTCTTAACTAATGCTTCAGCTTCTCCTTTGTCCGGGCTTGCCTTTTTTGCAAGATTGCTATTAAGATAGTACTGGAATTCCTTTATCACCAAATCACCTTCAAATAGCCGTACAAGACTATTCCATTACCAAGCGTGTTTAAAAATTCTTTTTCCGCTTTTTCCAGTCTTATCTCATAAATCTTGATTTTTCTTGCCAGCTTCTTCTCAAATACCGAGAGATTCAGTTCCTTATTGATTGGTGTTATAACTGCGATATCTATATCGCTTTTTGAAATATCTTCACCTTTGCCGTAGCTCCCGAAAAGGACAATTGACTCTGGCTCTTTGTATTTGTTTTTTAGGAAATCCAGCAAACCCGAGGAAAACATTGAATAGA
>DAOUYM010000042.1 GCA_030666115.1 Candidatus Aenigmatarchaeota archaeon | reverse complement strand
GAGTTCGCTTGAGCTAAGAGATCTGGTGTCCGTAAGGACTTGCAGGTTCGAAGAGCGTATGACGGCTTGGATGGATTGAAACAAGCCGTATCTCGAGATTCCTGCTCCCGGCGCGTTTTGTTTTTGGTTATTCTATCCTGGTTTTCGGTTCGTCAGAAGTAAGGTCTATCACTTTGGATGGTGGGTTGTTAAGGACGCCGGCATCTATCAGGAAGTCAGCCGCATTCTTCATTTCTCCTGGTATATCACTTGGGTTCGTTACGGGTTTTTGACCGGAGATGTTCAAAGAAGTCGTGACGAATGGTATGGCTGCCTCGTTCACCAGTTCAGAGAAGACGTGCTTGGGTATCCTTATTCCCAGGGAGTCCGAGCCTGAAGCAACTGAAAGGAAATCCGGGTTCCTCTTCCTAAAGATGAGTGTGTAGGGTCCTGGCAACCTTTTCAGAAAGTCAGGATGGCTCACGTACAATCTCTCCTTTACCCATCCCTTTGAAGGAGCTATGATAGAGAAGGGGTGGTCAGATCCCTTGACCTTGCGTATCCTATCCACCACATCCGAATCCATTGCATTACATCCTATTCCGTATATGGTGTCAGTGGGGTAAATGAATATCTTTCCTGTCACCATTGCCTCGACTATGACTTTCCTCTTCTTCCTATCCCTTATAAGATCATTTAGCTTTACGGTTTCCATACTTAACCTTTGCCTTGTTTTATTTAATTGGGAACTAAATATAAGTATGGGACCTGATTTGTCTGGCAGGCTGAAAGAATTAAGTGGCATTGTTAAGGAAAGTGAACTGGATGCAGCCATCATATCCAGCCCCAGGGATATTGAATATTACACGGGTATCAAGCTGACAGGAGACGCTGCCTTTCTAATAGTGAATCCGAAATCAAAACCCTTGATCCTGATATCATGCCTCAGTAACTATGCACGGAATCTAAAGACCGCGAGTATCAAGTTCTTCAGCGATTTCAAGGACATAGTAAAAGAGATTGATTGCTACAAGACAATGGGCTTTGATGAGAAGAATACCAGCGCTGAATTCTTCCTTCGGTTGAAGAAGCTTGGGATAAAGATGAAACCCTTCCGCTCGTCCATAAAGAAACCGAGAATGTTCAAGGATGACTGGGAGATAATGCAGATAAAGAAGGCTATCAAGGCAACAGAGAAGATATTCAAAGATGTCAAGATAGTGGGAAAAACTGAACAGGATATAACTACCTGGATTGATAGAAGGGTGATAGGGATGGGACTCAGAAACTCTTTTGATCCCATAATCGCCTCCGGCATCAACTCATCATATATCCATTACCTGCCTGGAAAGCGAAAGATAAAGGCAGGGGACTTCGTGATAATGGACATTGGTGTGAGGGCGAACGGTTACTGTTCTGACCTCACTAGAACCTTCTGCAGAAGGCCCAGTAAGAGGCAGGAGAAGGTTTATGGGGACGTGCTGAGTATCCAGAAGCAGGTGATAGACAACGCCAGGGGAGGCGTGGGATTCGACGCATTAGAGGACTTCTCAAAGAAGCTCTACGAGAAGATGGACTACCAAAGGATGCACTCCATAGGACACGGCATTGGCATGAGTGTTCATGAGAGACCTGTTACCGGGGATACGATAAAGAACGGAATGGTCTTCACAGTGGAACCTGGTGTATACATAAAGAACTGGGGTGGCTGCAGGATAGAGGATATGATCCAGATTAAGAATAATAAAGCGAGACTCCTGTCTACATTCACAAGAGACCTCACTCTGCGGTAGGTTTAGTATCAGTACTAATATCTTCTTCGGTGACAGGGGCCGATATGTGCTTCACTATTATTATGTCTCCTATAGCGTTCACCATCGGGAAAGGAATGATTAAACCTTTCTTGTCACCCAGCATCTTTCCGAGATAAGAACTTTTCTCTGCCTTCACTACCAGAGATCTTACCTTGAATCTCTTCAGGTCACACTCCATGTCCTCAACTTTTCCGCAGTACTGACCTCTATCTGTGAAAACATCCTTCATCCATGTCTCAGAAACGCTTGCAACTTTTATTGCCATGAAAACACCTCCATCCAATTTTATCTTTATAATGTCAATATAGCTTATAAAATAAATATAAAATAAAGGTTTATAAGCTTATTGCCAACAACTGCTGGGATGGTCAATAAATCCTGAACTATATCTCAGCGCTCATATTGTTATTTTCCCTCTTCGAGGTCGCTCTGCTAAAACAACATAAGAGCGCTTCGACTAATATTTAATCATGATTAAGAAATCCCAGCATATGAGTCCTGAAAAGGCTGAAATCCTTGGTCTTATGTGTGCTGAAGATCTAGGCGAAATGGCTGGTATATTTGCAGGCGACGGCACACTCTATAGAACCAACCATGGATTTGTAGTGGAAGTTAGAGGAAATGCCAACGAAATTGATTATTATAGAAATCATGTTAAACCTATTTTTGAAAGAGCATTTTCTAAAGAATTGAAAATAATCAAGCGATATTACTCTAAGAAGAAAGGATATGTTGTTGGGATAAGGGTGTGTGGTCCCAGAGTAAAAGAGATATTTCATGATAATTTGGGGTTTCCAATAGGTAAGAAATCATATACTGTCCAGATCCCAAGAATTATAATCAATAATAAGAATTGTTGGGGGCCATATGTTCGTGGAGTATTTGATACGGATGGATCATTTTACGTTAGGAAAAGTGGTCCAGATCTTAAATATAGACAACCTATAGTTGATATTTCTTCCAGATCAAAGGAACACATTCTACAAATAAAGAAGATTATGGGAAAAATGGAATTTAAAATGTGGTTTGAAAGATCAAATTCCAAAGTAAGAATGACTGGCTGGAAGAACGTAATAAGATTTTTTAAAGATATAAAACCGCACAATAATAAAAAGATAGAAAGATTCGATAACGTCAAAGCCGAGGTGGCCGAGTGGTTAAAGGCGCACAATCTTTCTGAATCTGATCAGTAAGATGCGTAAGGTTGCTAACCGTGTGTGCGTAAGCACACGAGGGTTCAAATCCCTCCCTCGGCGTTTCTATTTATTAGAGAAGTTATGTACCGACCGCGTAGAGTATAGAAGATGTGATGCGCCATGCGGGATGTTCAGCCCTGCTGGTTCCTCTGCCAGCAGTGCAATCGAACCCGCGTTACAGGCTTGGGAAGCCCGTGTCCTGCCTCTAGACTAATGGCGCAATGTTTCTTTATAAACTCTTCTAAATTATAAATTAATCTACGGGCCGGTGGTCTAGAGTGTTCCCTTTCGTAAGAAAGGACGCGGACAATTGGTTAGGACGTCGCCCTTACAAGGCGAAGATCCCCAGTTCGAATCTGGGCCGGCCCACTATGGATATGACAAGGTTTTTGGAAGAGATTGGAAGATTGAAAGAAATTAAAAGGACTGGATGGGTAATTAGGGGTGTTAAAAATCCCGAGAGTGTGGCAGATCACAGTTTAATGATGTCATTACTTGGATTATCTGTATCAATACCCAAAGGAATTGATAGGGATAAAATCATAAGAATGAGCATCATTCATGATTTGGCGGAATCAGTAACAGGTGATATAATAACGAAGGAGAGTTGGCCAGAAGGAGGGACTATGACGAGTAAGGAAAGACTGAAGATAGAGAAAACCGCCATGAGAAAGATATTATCCAATCTGGACAGCTCCACTTCAAAGGAGATTATGGTGCTATGGAGAGAATACATAGATGGGAAGACACCAGAAGCGATCTTTACGAGGGATCTGGACATTGCAGAAATGATAATGCAGGCACGTAGATACCATAATAGGGGAAACTTCAAGGATTCCCTTGGGAGTTTCTGGAGAGAAAGAAACCTGAATAGTATACAAAATGAAAACATTAAAATCATTGTAAAAGAATTTATAGAGAAGGGCCGGTAGATCAGCGGTAGATCACTCGGTTGGCAATCGAGAGGCCCCGGGTTCAAATTGGACTGACGGCATGTATTGGTTTAACCAAGCCGTCCTTCCCCTGAGAATCCCGGCCGGTCCATTGGTTCTTTATTCCTTTAGGTAGGAATGTTATTCTCTCTTATAGAATTCAGTATCATTAGCAACATGAACAGCATCGGGACTTGCTTTTGGTTACTTTCTTCTTGGCTGATTTCTTTTTGGTTGCTGTCTTCTTCTTTACTGCTTTCTTCTTGGCTGGCATGGAAATAATTTGTCAGTGGGAGCTTAAATAAACTTTATAAACCGAAAATCCAAGTCTCTCATGAGATGATGAAAGCCTATTATATGAGCAAAGACAACCTGACGGGTACTTCATTCCTTTTCGGCCCGTCTCTTTGTTGTTAATGATTATGACGGGCAATCTGATCCTTTTTTTGTTTTTATTTTCACTTCCCAATTCTTTCTCATGGTCAACAACGTTCTTAACAGACTGAAATGGGTTGGTGGGCTAGAAGAATGTGAGATAGTGATACTACATAGAGGCGCACCTGGAGACAGGAAAGTGATTCCTGGGAAGAACGTGACAGAAATCAAGAAATCTTATTTCCACTACAATGAAGATGGTAGTGGGAGAGAAACGCATATCCCACTGCACAGGATTCTTGAGATAAGGTTGGGTAAGAATATCATCTGGAAGAGACCTGAAACGGTTCGAAACCGGTAATGGCTCACCCTTCAGTTCATTCACTCTTTCCAGCGTTCTTTTCAACGAACTTCTTTATCTCGTTCATGTTGTTAATTATCAGCTGTGCCTTTGCAACACCAAAAGTGAACGGGTATTTATCGTCCTCGGTTCTCATAAGGCTGATGGTTTTGAAACCCTTGAACTCACCATGTTTAACTGCCATTTTTCCACCTCCTTATGATTAATATATAATTAGATTTTAAACTTATCGCCGTTCTGGACAGCAACAGCATCGAATCCCATTCCTTTCAGCTCTTTTGCGAATTTCTGAGTCCCATCCCCATGGATCACGAACACCTTCTCTGGATTCGTTTTCTTCACCAGACTGATCAGGTTGTCCCTCCCGCAATGGGCAGAGAAGTCCATGAAGCTGTAAGGCATCTTCAGTTTGGCATCAACACCTTCATTGACATAGCGGCCTGTATTCATCAGCACATTACCTACTGTCCCTTCAACCTGGTAGCCGGTCAGCACCAGTGCACAGTCCTCTCTCTGGTAGAGTCTCTTTATATAATAACCGATAGGCCCGCCACTCATCATTCCTGCAGTCGATATCACGACACATGGATCTTTAAGGGCTTCCTTTCTGTCCTTGTTCCCGTGGACCTTCCTTGCCCTGGAAAAAGCCTTCCTGAGTTTCTTCGGATCCCTGATGAATTTCGGGTAATTGAGGATTATGTCTGTCGCCCTTATCCCCATACCGTCCATGAAGATTGGGAATCCTAATTTATCAAGTATACATAGCATTTCCTGTGTCCTGCCTACAGCAAAGGACGGTATCAGAACCGTGCCGTTGTTGTATATTATGTTCTGGACCAGTTCCCTTAGATTGTTTTCCAGGCTCTTCCTATCCGGGTGGTTCTTGTAGTGGTAGGTGGACTCCATTATCAATACGTCCACATCCTCTTTCCATATCTTGGTTCCCTTTACGAGCTGCGTATCCGCGAACTTGATGTCGCCAGTATACATTATCCTCTTGCCGCCTGTCTCAAGTACGGGTGAGGAGGAACCGGGGATGTGACCGGCGTCCAGAAACCTGACACTGGATTTTCCAACACTAATGGGTTTGTTGTAATCCACATTCTTCCAGTAGTTGTTCATGGTCTCTATGTGTATGCGTTGGTAGTGGGGAACCTGGCCTTTCTTCTTCTGGACGTCTATCGAATCCTTAAGCAGCATTGTGCCAAGTCCGTGCGTCGCGCCTGTGCCGTAGACGTTTCCTTTCCATCCCCTCTTGTAAAGTTCCGGTATCATGCCCGAGTGATCGATGTGGGCATGTGTTATGAACATCGCTGTCAGAGGCAGATCCGGCTGTATCGGGCCAGTTCCTGTCTGAACCTCTATGCCGTAATCGAAAAGGAATCTCTCATTCCCTGATCCGACAACGACAGCTGCCCTTCCAACCTCGTTACCTCCGCCAAGAAAGTCGAAATTTATCATCGCAATCAAGATTTTATTTAACCAATCCTATACTATATATATGCCCTACCTTGACCTTAAATATAAACCATCTGAGGACCTGGTCTGCGAGTTCTATCTGGAGCCTGCAAAGGGACTTGGGATGAAGGAGACAGCTGAACAGGTCGCCGCAGAATCCTCTACCGGAACCTGGACCAAGGTCTTCACTGAAGAAGAATACATGCGGAAACTGGCTGCCAGGGTTTTCTCGATAAAAGGGAAGCAGATCAAGATTGCGTACCCCCCAGAACTGTTCGAACCAGGAAACATCCCCCAGATACTTAGCAGTATCGCAGGGAACATATTCGGAATGAAATCCATCCGCAACCTCCGGCTGGTTGACATTGATATTCCGAAAGGACTGGTCAAGATGTTCAAGGGTCCGAAGTTCGGGGTGAATGGTGTCAGGGATATCCTTGGGATCAGGGACAGGCCGCTTGTCGGCACCATAGTTAAGCCAAAGCTTGGCCTGAGGACAGATGACCACGCAGAAGTCGCGTATAAGGCATGGATTGGTGGTTGTGACATCGTGAAGGATGATGAGAATCTTTCTGACCAGGGATTCAATCCATTTCTAAAGAGGGTGCTCAAGACACTGGAGATGCGGAAGAAAGCAGAAGAAGAGACCGGTGAGAAGAAGGTTTACATGCCAAATGTGACAGCCGAGACAGAGGAAATGCTCAGGAGAGCGAAGTTCGTGGAGGACAACGGTGGCAGGTACGTAATGGTGGATATTGTAACGTGTGGATTCTCCTCACTCCAGACGCTAAGGAACAGGAACTTTAATCTCGTTCTTCATGGTCACAGAGCAAGGCATGCAGCCTTCACCAGGAACAAGAAACACGGAATTTCAAGGATGAT
>DAOUYM010000071.1 GCA_030666115.1 Candidatus Aenigmatarchaeota archaeon | reverse complement strand
TATGCAAACGAAGCAAGGGTGAAGTATGGAAACCGTAAAACTCGATGAATTGATCAGAGATGAGAAGAAGAGGAAAACGATAGTGGAGGCAATGGTGACAGGGAAGATACTCATTTACCCCACTGACACCATATACGGAATAGGATGCAACGCAATGGATTCGGATGTGGTGGATAGGATACGCAAGGTCAAGGGGTCTGAGCACCCCTTCTCTATCATAGCTCCGTCCAAGGGATGGATAAAGCAGATGCTTTATGTCAATCATCCCGATTTCCTCAAGAGACTTCCTGGTCACTATACCCTGGTTTTCAAGAAGCGCAACCCGGACTTCCTCTCCTCGGTTTCAGGATCCGAGTCCCTTGGAATCAGAATACCAAAGCACATTGTATCGGAAATGGTTAACGAGGCAGCAGTCCCTTTCGTAACCACTTCTGCCAACATATCCGGCCAGGAGGTCATAAAGAGCCCAGGCGATCTCCCTAACCAGATCAGGGAAATAGCCGACTTCCTGATCGATGCGGGTGAGCTGAAGAATCCGCCATCCAAGGTTATTGATCTTACTTCTGACGAACCCAAAGTCCTGAGAGAATAAGAGCGCGACAGACGGCTATCCAGTTTAACCTTCAATTACCCAAGCCGTCATGCGCTTTCAACGCCGAGGGCAGGATTCGAACCTGCAAGTCCAAAGGACACCAGATCTCTTAGCTCAAGCGAACTCTTCATATACCGCCGTTCCGAGTCAAGCCAAACTATCATTACCCATAGGGTTCAAAAGATCTAGTGCTCAAGCAGCTCTCAAGTCTGGCGCATTACCGTTCTGCCACCTCGGCACTATATATAGAAATTGTTCGCGCATATTTAAGCTTTATTTTATCCAGAAATCATTATTCACAGCTTGAGTTTGTGCTTGAATCTCACCTTCTTGGCCTTGTCCAGTTTCCATGCATCCTCTATCAGCATGTCCGGAACCCTGTTCTCCAGTATCGGATAGGCCAGCCTGCATTTCTTACATGTGATGAACATTCCATCTTTCTTGATGTCACCCTTGCATTTGGGACATGCCATTATATCCAGCAGTTTCTGATCCATATTTTCTTTTATCTATGCTGTCTATATAAAGATTATGAGCAGGATAATACTGGTCCCGACATCCCATGTATCAGTACAGAGCCTGAAGAAGGTGAAAGAGGTTATAGAGAGGGAGAAACCAGACTGCGTTGCTGTTGAGCTGGACATGAACAGATACGCATCAATGAAGCAGCATGAGGAAGCGTCCACCTTAGAGGCCCTTAGAGCGCTTGGTGTCATGACTTTCGCCCTTTACTGGATACTGAAGAGACTGCAGTCCTGGCTCGGAAAGAAGCTCGGCATCCTTCCTGGATCTGAGATGCTGAAGGCGGTTGAGATTGCCAGGAAGATGGGAATAAAGGTCGCTCTTATAGACAGGGATATAGGCGTAACACTGTTCAGGCTGAAGAGTATCCCAGCGAGAGAGAAGCTGAAGCTCATTCTATATCTATTCAAGGGCATGACCATAGACTACCTTCTGCTTAAGATCAGGAAGGATAAGGGAACGATGATCGACCTTACCAAGGTCCCCCCGAAGGATCTCATAGAACAGGCCATGCAGGTCATGAGGAAGGAGTTTCCGAACCTTTACAGTGTGCTGGTTACCGAAAGGGACCGATACATGGCGGACCTGCTGAAGAACATGTCAAAGAAGTTCGATAAGATAGTGGTTGTGGTAGGGGCAGGCCATGCAGACGGGATGAAACAATTGCTGGGAAAATGACAGAATTATGATCACAGCGTGTCCAGAACCTTACTCATCTTCACATCAGTGTTGACGCAGCCATCCCTTGATAGCTCGATTGACTGTAGTGGTATCTTCAGGTTGTCCAGTGCAATGACGATCTCCTTCATGCAGGCAACCCCTATCACGGCCCTTGGTTTCAGCCTATTGACGATCCCCAGTACCATCGATCCTCCAGGAGTCACGAATACCCTGTAGCCCTTTGCCTCGGCCTCGTTCTTGATCGCATAAATCTTGCATTTCCTGTGGTTCTCACATCCATTGCACTGGTAGCCGACGTTCTTCTCGACCTTGGCGTTGCATCCGGATTTCCTCAGGCAATGGGGAAGGAAGACGATCTTCTCTTCTGGCGGGATCTTCCTAACCTGCTCCTTGTAATAATCATTCTTCAGTTCCACATACAGCTTGTCGATGTTCTCTGGTTTCATCCCCACGAAACCCAGTGTTGATTTAAGGGCTTTCCTGGTGCTGAAATCAGCACCCATGCCTATGATCCTCTGTATAAGTTTCTTCATTCTATATCACCGTCTATTTGGGTAAGTCTCCTTATTCTCTCCTCCACAGGCGGGTGGGTTGAGAATAGGTTGGAGAACCAGTTCCCCTTGAAAGGATTTATTATCCATAAATGAGATGTAGCAGCGGGGCCTTTTATTGTTTTGTGTTTAACCACACCTGATATCTTCCTAAGGGCAGATGCGAGTGATCTTGGCCTCTTGGTTATTACAACTGACGTGTAGTCTGCCTTGTACTCCCTCCCCCTCGATATGGCCATCCTTACCAGGAGAGCTGCTATCGGAGCGAGTATGACTATGACAACCATGAAAATAATGCTGCTTCCCCCTTCCCTCCTGTCGCCAAAGAACACAGACCAGTAGGCTATCTGGGCCACATACGCGATTGCGCCCGCGATGGCAGCTGCCATGCTGGCCACCATGACATCCCTGTTCTTTATGTGACCCATCTCATGCGCTATCACAGCCTTTATCTCCTCCCTCTCAAGACCCAGCAGGCCGCTCGTCACCGCTATCACAGAGTGCTTAGGGTCCCTACCCGTCGCAAATGCATTGGGTATTGGCTTGCTGGTCTCTATCATGTAGATCCTGGATACAGGAAT
>DAOUYM010000010.1 GCA_030666115.1 Candidatus Aenigmatarchaeota archaeon | reverse complement strand
GAGAGCCCCGGGTGGGAGTCGAACCCACGACCTATCGTTTACGAAACGATTGCTCTTCCAACTGAGCTACCGAGGCAATCCTGAATAGTTTTTTCCTATTATAAGATGCAAAAACAATATTAAATAAAGTTTCTCAGGGATTCTACATGTTCGGAAGAAGGATGATTCATCACTCTGTTGTTAGGTTACACTCCGGCCTCGCTAAATATTATTACCATAAGGTGTTCTACAGACTTGCCAGTGATCTCATAAGCATATTCATACCCATCTATCTCCTGACACTGGGATTCTCTTTGATCGATGTTGCTTTCTGGTTGTTGATTCTCAGGGGTTCACAGTCATTCTTCACATCGAAATCAGCAAAGCTTGCAGACATGATCGGGATGAGGAAGGTTATACTGATATCCTTGCTGCTGTCTCCTGTGTTCTTCTTCATGTTGTGGCAGATAAAGTTCTATCCTGTATTGTTCGTGATAACCGCTATAATGCAGGCATTCATCAGCTGCACTTACTGGACCCAGGAATTCACGCTCTTCATAGAGGTTTCAAAGTCAAAATCAGCTGGATTTGAGAAAGGGATAATGAGCTTGATAGTTGGTCCTGTTGGAATGTTTGCTCCTCTCGTAGGTGGATTTATACTTACGTTCTCTGGAATGCCATTACTCATCAGCATATCAGCTGTCCTTTACATGATCTCCATAATACCCCTGTTATCCATCAAGAATATCCACTTTAAAATGAAATTCCACAGACACGACCATTCCAAGAAACATCACATAAGCACCCGGAATCTCATAGACATGATTTATCGGGGATTCAATCACCAGTTCACAGACATTGTATTCCCGACCTTACTCTTCGTGTTCGGATTAAAGATAATAGAGATAGGATTTGTGGGAAGTATTATAGGATTGATCGGGATACTAATCCCGATATTAATAGGAAAAATGATTGATAGGAAACTCAATGTCGTTGTTGTTATAAATTACGCTTTGTTTGCTATTGGCTGGCTTTTGATGTTTTTGTATCCTGAAAAAGCATTCCTTTACGTCATAGTGATTATATTCGCTATCATTTCAAGTTCCTTATGGATATCTGTATGCAAGAGAATATGCGTCCTGGGGAAGGGAAAGGATCCATCCTACTTCGGGACTGCAGCTGAGATGTTTGATGATGTTGGTAAATTAATAGCAACTTTCTTGTTCTTCATCCTGCTGCTCTTCACAAACCTCCAGACGATCTTCCTGGTTGTTGTAGTGATCGGGATAATAATGTTCGCATGGAAGATCAGAGACATGGAGAAGAACAAGGACCTAATCTAGAACTAAACAATTTATTTCCTATATCAAAAATATAACCATGAAAGACATGAAAGAAGCCAGGTTCTACGAAAAGCTGGACGGGAAGGATGTGAAGTGTCAGCTCTGAAATCACTCTACCGGAATACCGGAACGCTACACTGCATAGGTTTATATCCTAAGAATTGAAACATTAAACAAGAGTGATGGAATGAAAGAAATAATACAAACCTATGATGGAGAATTACAGAATATAGATGAATTAGAGAATGTAAATGATGTCATACAACCTGTTCAGATGGCAGATGGCACTCTGAAACCACTTGAAGAATTGAAAATAAGGGATAAAATAGTTTCGTTAAAGAATGGTAAGACCAATTCTGATACCGTGTTGGATATCAACTGTATAGATTTCAAAAAATATATTTACATTGTACTGAAGAATGGTTACAGACTCATAATACCAGAAAGTTTCGAATTGTTAACAACAAAAAATACAGCTTTATTTTCTCAGATTGTTGCTGAATTTAAAGAGGGTGATTATATTTCTCTGCCAGTCATATACAAAACTTTTTCTAGAAATATCAAATTCGATCCATGGGATTTTAATGATAGAATGTATATTGTTGGAATCAAAAAATGGTATCTAGATAAACTAAATTACATTATGAATAAAAACCACTATTTTCTGAAAGATATAAGTAATATGTTAAACGTACCATATCATCAGATTAGAAGAAATCCCTCAAAAAACGACAGTATCAATATCGGTCAAATTAAACGATTTATTGTGAATTTCTATCCAAAGAATATGCTCTATGATGCATTGGAACATGGGAAAGGTCTAAAAGGAGAAAAGAGTGCATCAAGAATTGCCAAGATACCATATGAATATACAGAAGATTTAGCATATCTAGATGCTGTTGTGGTAGGTGATGGGCACATAACCCATGATAAAAAGCAACTTATACTAGAATTTACAGACAGTGATTATAATAAAAAAGTCAAGAATATTCTGAAAAAAGTACATAATTACCATACCAATTCACATAGGATTGATCTTCCAGGATGCCTTGCAATATTCTACTCAGAAATGCTAGGGATTGTAAATGGAAAAAAATCAAAAATAGTAGAATTCCCACAGAATGCATTGAAAGATAAAAATGTTTTAATAGGAGCTATAAGAGGTATTATAGATACAGAAGGTTCAATATTTATAGACGAAAAAAACCATGTGGTTGGTGTGACAACCAGTAGCTTTAGGCTTTTGCTTGGTTTTATCTCCGCTTTACTACACTTTGGAATTGTTTGCTCTATAAGAAAATCCAAAAAAGATAGTACATGGAATATTTCTATAACTAGACTAGAAACAAAAAAATTACTTAATGTGATTGAATATCTAGAACATCCCGAAAAGAACAAAAGACTTAGTCAAATAAAGAAAAAAAGGTATAAGAACACCAAAATAATACCAAATGTTGGTAGAATCGTAAAAGAATCAAGGCAGAGTCTCAACTTATCTACATGTAGATTAGCGCAAATGATAGGGTTAACTAATATTAAATCCCAAGAAGTAAAGGGTGTTTTTTCTTTTAACAGCCTGTCCAGAATCAATGAAATAATTAAGAATAAAAAAATATCATATCTATTATCGAGAGATTTGCATTGGAATAAAATTATTTACAAAAAAGAACTAGTTTTGAATTCACAATTTTATGTTCCAAAAACCAGGGATTTCTTTTTTATGAATCACATACCTGTGAGGTGTAAATAATGAAGGAAGCAATGTTCTATAGAAAGTTGAAGGATAAAAAAGTCAAATGCATATTATGCCCTAGATACTGCATTATATCAGAAAATAAAACTGGTTTTTGTGGGGTTAGGAAGAATGTTGCTGGGATTCTTCAATCACTGGTTTATAGTAAGCCATGTACAATAAATATCGATCCCCTCACTAAAAAGCCTCTCTACCATTTCAGACCAGGCACGCGATGCCTTTCACTGGGAACCGTCGGCTGCAATTTGGATTGCAGTTACTGTCAGAATTCTGACATATCCCATCCGAGCGGGATATTCGGTGAGGATCTATTCCCGGAGAGGGTGATAGAACTCTGCAAGCGCTACGGATCGCCTGGCATAGCTTACACCTACAACGAACCAACAATCTGGATCGAGTATGCCCTGGATACCATGAAGCTTGCCAGGAAGGCCGGCCTCTACAATGTCTGGGTATCCAACGGCTACACTAACCCAGAACCCGCGAAGGAGATCAGCAAGTATCTGGACGCGATAAATGTTGACGTGAAGGGCGACACGCCTTTTTACAGCAAACTCTGCGGTATCCCTGACGAGGATCCGATAAAGAGGTCTCTGTTGATCTACAAGAAGGCAGGTGTTCACATCGAGGTGACCAACCTCATGATCCCTGGATTCAATGACAAACCAGAGCAGGTGGATAAGCTGGTCAGTTGGGTCGCGGAGAATCTGGGCAAGGACACCCCATTCCATTTCAGCAGGTTCTTTCCTCATTTCAGGATGCGCGACACTCCGATAACCCCGATTGAGACCCTGAAGATGGCTGAGAAAATCGCAAAGAAGCACGGCATAAAACACGTGCACCTGGGAAATGTCTAGAATCAGGTAATTCTTACAAGAAGTTAGACTTAGAAGAAGACAGAAAGGACCATTTCCTTCTATGTAAGTTAAGAGAATATGCTTCTCCCTTACCAGCATCAGGTAGGTATATTTTTTCCCCAAACTCTATTTCTGTGAAATATTCAGGATAACTTGATGCAAATTCTACATGGGTCACAAGTATCAATCCATCTACCCTTTCTCTATAATCTGACACCAATTCGTGAATTCCTTCAACAGTTCCATCAGCAAGAATTTTAGACTCCTCTACTTCAACAATCCCTAATACTGATGCCAACAAATCAGCACTTTCCCTCACATAGGGAACATTAGATGAGAATATAATGTTATTTCCTGACCTTCCCCATTCATTGTCTGATCTTTTCAAGATAGCTCCTGTCAATTCAGATATCTGCTCTTTACCCAATTCACTCAAATTCAGAGAAGTATTAAAATCACCATGTCTTGCGACAATAAGATATTTCATGATATTCTATATCTAACTAAATATTATAAGGCTTTCTAGACAAAATCGTGATCTGTACTCTACCAATAATTTTAAATATACTGATTTCGAAAAGGGTTGTATGGACGAGAAAACACAGAAGCTGCTTGAGGGCAGGCTCAAGGACGGATGGATAAAGTCAACCATGATGATAGAGGTCCTTGCAGTCACAGAGCAGGCTGCAAAGGAATCCCTTGAGAAGCATATTGAAAAGATGGAGAAGGAAGAGCACGCTATGGTCTACAACAAGGAATTCCAAAAGATAAACAAGGTAGAAAAGCCCCTACCAAGGATACCCGAGGCCTATTCCAACGTGGTCGAGTTCGATCTCCTGACCGAGAACTTCGACAAGCTGGTTTACCTGGTCATGACTTATGCACCAGCCAGTGTCGAGATCATGGAACCAAAGGACATAAAGCTGGACATGGGAGAGCTCCAGGCAATGCTTAACTCACTATCAGAACTGATCCATAAGTTCGCAGCAGCAGGAATCGGCGGCGTAATAATCGGGACTTAATTTTCACCTAAAACAACTTACAAAATCCCTGCATTCTTTAGATTCTTGGTTATTCTTTCATCACTTGGTGGTTCTTCTGGGACTTTAAGTTCCTCACCGGAAAGTAGCTGATAAACTCCAAGAACCCTGCTTGAGGCCCCTGTTATTATATTATCCGGGAGTGGTGGTGCTGCGCTATCTCCTGTGAAGCCCAGGGCTTCTGCATAGTTTCTAACAAGTTGTTTATCAATCCAATCCGGATCTACTCCCGCTTCCAGACAATTTTTCCAGTCTTCTATAATTAGAAATCTAGAGGAATCGTGATTTAGTATCTCATCAAACAGCATAATATCAGTGTATCCAGGAACTTTTCCGAACTCGAATTTCGTATCAGCCAGCATTCCTCCTTGTTGAGCCGCCATGTAGTTTCCTTTTTCGAATAGTTCTACAGCGAGTTTTGCAATTTCATCCCACGCAGGACCAATTATCTCCCTTGCCCGGGCATGTGTTATGTTCTCATCGTGTCCTGTTTTTGCCTTTGTGGTTGGTGTTACTATGGGCTTGTCAAATCCCTGGTTCTTCTTCATTCCTTTGGGGATCTCGATCCCGCATATATCTTCACCGTTCTGGTATTTCTTCCATGCAGAACCAGTGAGTATACCCCTGACTATTACCTCTACGGGATATATCTCGCCTTTCCTCACCACCATGACGTTGGGATCAGGAGAGGATATGAAATGGTTTTCAACTATGTTACACGTTTTATCAAAAGCATGGATGGTCGTCTGCGTCAGGCCGAACCCTTTGTGAGGTATGCATTGTTTATAAACAACATCATGTGTTGATATTCTATCTGTTGTGAGAAGGAGTAGCTTTTTATCACCGAATTTATATATGTCCCTTACCTTGCTTCGGATCTATATTCATTAAAACACCAGATCGTTTTCTACATAATTGTCTTTAAGATATATATTATTAACCAGGATGCATTACCATCGTGTTGGTTTCTATGTAAACAATAAAAAACTTTCATCCAAATCTTAACAAGATTTTTATGTCAGTATCAGATCACACCTGTCCTGCCTGCTGGAGATATGGCAGACAGGAAATGAGAGATATATTTCTTGAGGGCCCTGGAAAACTTCAGAGGAGTCTCGACGTCGAGGCTGCTCTATCACAATCACAAGCCGAATTGGGTATAATACCAGAATATGCTGCAGAAGAGATAACAAAAAAAGCCAATATCGATTATGTAACACCCGAGTTCGTGTGGGAATTGGAACAGAAGATATTCCATGACGTAATGTCAATGGTACTCGGTCTTACTGAAGCTTGTGATGATGATGCGGGAAACTATGTCCATTTGGATGCCACAAGCTATGATATAGAAGATAACAGATTATCAATGCAGATCCGTGATGCATCCAATATAATTATCACAGATATCAAGAAGTTTGCAAAATCAGTGAGAGACAGAGCAGATGCATATAAAGGCCTTCCTGCTATCGGAAGAACCCATTGTCAATGGGCAGAGCCGATAACATTCGGATTTAAGTATGCATATGTTCTTGGAGATATAATGATGGACTATTTGACATGGATTGATTTCTGTGAAAAATATCTCGTAGGAAAACCAATGACAGGAGCAGTAGGGACATCTGATTCTTATGTTCATACATGTGGTAAAGAGAAAGCAATTGAGATAGGAAATAAAGTTCTTGAAAAAATAGGCCTTAAACCAGCCCTTATAACAACACAGGTCATTTCCAGAAAGATGCATGCAAAGGTTTTGGAGAATCTCGCTCAAAGTGCCTTAACATCAGCAAGGTTTGCATGGGAGGTAAAAGAACTCCAAAGGCCTGAAATAGGTGAGGTATGGGAAAAGAAGTATAATCCAAAGATAAAAGGATCCAGTGCAATGCCACATAAGAGAAACCCGATAGATTGTGAAAACATAATTGCGCTCTCAAAGGTTGTGAAAGCTTTTACACAGGTCGGTTATGATAACATACCGCTTCTTCATGAAAGAGACCTGACCAATTCTGGGGCAGAAAGAATAGTCATACCACAGGCCTTTATCTATACTGATGAGATACTAAAAAGAGGAAATAAGATAGCAAGTGAAATGATAATCAGAAGAGATAACATAAAAAAGAATCTTAGAGAAGCGAAGAAATTCACTGTAACGGAGCCAATGATGCTCTCTCTTGTTGAGAAGGGTATAGGAAGGCAGGAAGCACACAGCCTTATGGTAAAATATTCAGACTATATGTATGATCATATGAGTAAAAGGCCAGTTGACGTTCTTCATGGAATTCCTGAGGTAGCAGAAAAAATGGAAAGGAGTGAAATAGAGAAGATATTCAGAGAGCATGGCGGGTACACAGGTCTTTCCCAGAAATATACAGAAGATGTTATATCAGCAGCCAATGAACTCTTTGTTTTTGATTAAACAACAATCCTTGCATCCACAGCTATCGCCTTCTTGTGGCTGATGAATAGCGGGTTGATGTCAAGTTCCTGTATCCTGTTGTTCTTGGCAATCATCTTGGATACGTTCAGCAGGCAGTCCTCCAGCAGTTTGAAGTTGACTGGTTTCTGTCCACGGAAGCCTTTCAGTATCGTGTGACCTCTGATTGATTCTATCATTCTCTTTGCATCGTTCCTGTCTATCGGAGCCAGCCTGAAAGAGACGTCCTTCAAGGCCTCCACCCAGACTCCTCCGAGGCCGAACATCACCACTGCCCCGAACTGCGGGTCCCTTCTCGCGCCGACAATCATTTCCCTGGAATCTGCAGGAACCATTTCCTGTACCAGCACGCCATCCACCTTTGCCTTGGGCCGCTTCTTCTTCACGTTTCTCATCATCTTCATGTAAGCATCCCTTAACTCCTCGACGTTCCCGATGTCAAGCACCACCCCACCGACATCTGTCTTGTGGATTATGTCAGAACTAGAAATCTTGAGGACGACAGGAAAGCCCATCTTCTTCGCGTGACTGATAGCCTGATCCTCGGTCTTGGCCAGAACCTGCTTCACAAAAGGAATCCCGTACTTCTTCATCATTGTCCGGGTCTCTGTATCACTGAGCTTCCTCCCAGCCTTTGTGGTTTGTTTATTTACCGTGTGCTTCTTCCGGATCTTCTGCTTCTTCTGCATTCTAGCCATATATTCTATTTATTTCACGTGATATATATTTACAGTATGGAGACGCAGGAGACGCAGCCGCAGGAAAAGAAAGAACGTCCAAAGAAAGAGGGACACACCTTCCAGGTACACACCATGACCTGGTTCCTGATCTTTATCAATGTGATAGTCTTTATCCTGGTCTTCTCAATGCCGCAGGCCATGATGGACTGGGTCTTCCAGGCCTTCTCATTCTCCGGTCCCACCTCACTGGAAGCGTGGAGATGGTTCACTTCACTCTTCCTCCACGTATCAGCCTCCCATCTTTTCTTCAACATGCTGGGCCTGTACTTCTTCGGAAAGATATTCGAGGAGGAGGTGAACAAGGCCTGGTTCCTCTCAACCTACTTCGTCTCCGGCCTGATAGGAACCTTTGTCTTCATGATGACGAGTGTATCTCCTGTTGTCGGGGCATCGGGGTGCGTGTTCGGTGTGATGGGAATAGCCATGTTACTGAACCCGGTTAAGCGGATCCGGCTTTACCTGTTCCCTCTACCTGTCGGTATAATAGCAATAATATTCCTTATAGTTGAGACTATGGTCGTTTACTTCCAGCCACATGAAGTCTCTGGTGTGGCCAACATAGCGCACCTGGGCGGGGTGATAACAGGAAGCATCTTTGCCTTCTTCTACGACTGGCGCAGGGCAACCAAGGGCCTTCTCGTCCTGTTCGTGTGCATCCTCCTGCTCGTTATACTGGCACCCGTATTTGGGCTTATCACAGGTCTCGCTGCCATTGTGCTGGGGATAATAGAGGCAATAGTCGGGTTCTTCCTCTACGGGATAGCCGGTGCCCTATCCTTCATATGGCTCTAACCGAACAAAAGAACAGGCCTTTTTATACCCAGGATCGAATAAACAATCATTGTATTGTTAGCCCGCTTTAGGGCATTTAAACAACTGAACAGATGAGAGATTCGAAACCCGACTAGGGGTTATTGGATCAGGTCGGAGGTGTAATAGTGTTTGGGATAAAGCGTGGTAAGAATATAGCTCTTTTTGTAGACGGACCCAACATCATAAGGAAAGAGTTCAACATCAATCTTGACGAGCTCAGGAAGGTTCTTGAGAAACACGGAAGGCTGATGATAGGGAAGGTCTTCCTTAACCAGTACGCCAGCGAGAAGCTGGTGGAGGCTGTTGCCAACCAGGGATTCGAGCCAGCCATCTTCCTTGCAGGGGAAGCGGATTCTGACGTTGATGTGGCTCTGGCCGTCTCTGTCGTGAAGGCCGCCTACAATGAAAAGGTCGATGTGATAGCGATTGCTTCCAGGGACGCTGACTATCTGCCGGCGATACAGGTAGCCAAGGAACAGGGGAAGAAAGTCGTGGTGATAGGAATCAATCCAGGATTCTCCAGGGCCCTGCAGAACGCAGCAGATTCGGTCGAGATGCTGACATCAAACAAAAAGAAGTGATCATCTGTAGAATTCCCTCTTCTTCCCTTTCGGTGACATGAACTGGAATGCGTCACTCAGGAATTCCCCTAGGAATCCCTTTCCTTTCAAGTATCTCCTCATATCCGTCTCAACATAACTCTTGTTCAGGAATTTAATCTTTCCTTGCTTCCTCATTCTCTGAGTGAAATCAACATCCTCCATCGTCTCAAGATCTTCATTAAACGGTTTCCCATACTCTTTTTCTATTTTTTCTATGGTCTCTCTATCCAGGAACATGCATGCTCCTGCACCGCTCTGTTTTATCCGATTCAGATAATTACTAATATTACTGAAATTCATTGTGACGCTGTTCCAGAAATTCGCATACGCAAAAAGAGCCCTTGCTGCAGTCCTATCCTTTTTTGACAAATCATCAAGCCTTGGTCTTATCTTGACCTTGCCCCCCACATATACTGTCTCATATAGGGAATTGTAGATCTCCTTCAACAGATCAGGTCCCATCAGAGTATCTGCATCCAGTGTGACTATAAGGTCCCCATCGGATTTCTCGATCCCAATATTCTTCGCATGGGATATTCCCTTCTTCTTGGTTGGGAATATCTCAAAATCCATTCCATGCCTTTTCAATTCCTTCTCAGAAATCTCAGCTGTCTTGTCATCACAATCATTCGGAACAATTATTATCTTTTTGTTATCGTAGTCCTGCTCATTTATAGACCCGATGGTATCGGGAATATATTTCTCTTCATTCCGCGCTGGTATCACGATGGATATTTTTGGCTTTAACACTTCTCCAGTCATATATGTCACTATTATATAGTGACAATCTATGGTTTATAAAGCTTCCTGTTAGCCGATACGTATCTATTCTGAGCCAGAAATAACCTAAAAAATAACACCCGGGAACATAAAAAGAAGTAGATAGAGAGGGATACCTAATCCGCTCTCTTTATTTTCCTTTACCTCAGGTCCCCTGCTGTACCATTGGTATGCCTAGTTCCTGTGAGAAGTCTCTCTTCTCAGCCTGTTCCTGCTTTGCCACTGGTCCAAGTATGTATGGTGACTGCACTCCGGTTACCAGGGTTATTACCCTGAGCTTTCCCTTGAAGTCAGGATTTATCCTTGCTCCCCAGATGACCTGTGCGTCAGGATCCAGCTGCTTGCTGACATACTCACCTATGAGGTTTACTTCGTCCAGCTTAAGATCGCTTCCACCTGTTATGTGCACCAGTGCGCCTGTACCACCTTCGTAGTTGACTTCCAGAAGCGGGTTGGTCATCGCTTTGACGACAGCTTCTTCAGCCCTGTTCTTGGTGTCAGATTCTCCGAAACCCACTGCAGCTACGCCTCCTGAGTGCATTATGGTCTTTACGTCAGCGTAGTCCAGGTTAACCAGAGACGGCTGGGATATTGTTTCTGTTATGCCCTTTATTATTGTGGATATCAGGTTGTCAGCCACACCAAACGCCTGCTGAAGCGGCAGATCGCCTGCTATCCTCAGGAGCCTGTCGTTCTCTATCACCATTACGGTGTCGCAGACCTGCCTGAGCTGGTAAAGGCCATCCTCTGCCTTGCCCATTCTTGCCCCCTCTATCCTGAAGGGCATGGTTGCACATCCTATGGTTATTGCTCCCATCTCCTTTGCGATTCTTGCGAGAACAGGTGTTGCTCCGGTTCCTGTACCACCGCCAAGTCCTGTGACGAGGTACACCATGTCAACACCCTCGAGCATCTTCCTGATCTCTCTTTCGCTTTCCTCAGCAGCCCTCTTTCCTACGTCCGGGTAACCGCCTGCTCCAAGACCCTTGGTAAGGTCTCTCCCTACCAGCAGCTTATCTGCTGCCTTGGTTATGGACAGGTGCTTTGCATCAGTGTTGATTGCTACTGTGCTTGCGCCCCTGACTCCCAATTCTGACAGCCTGCTCACGCAGTTGTTTCCTGCACCACCAGTACCAACGACCAGTATCTTGGCTGCCTTGACGTCGAGACCGAACTGGTTCTGTATGTCCTGTTCTGATCCGTTTTCTGTTGTCCTTACCTCTGTTTCCTGAGTCTCAACTGGTTTGCTCTCGCTAGCGTTTCTTTCAAAAACCTCCTGTACTAAAGATTCCATTCTCATCCCTCCTGTTTATATGCGGATCCGATACCGAAAACAAATTAGATATATATTTTGCGATATATGTTTTCTGTTATCGAAACCTTTTTTAATCTAAATATCGATATATTTATAACTCAGAATAAGCATGTTGCATTTATTCCCCAATTCGACTCGATTCAATTTCCCCAAATCGGATCAAGTCTCAAATTCCCCCACTGTTTCTCGGTTTTTTATGGTTCAAACAGAATATTATATATTGCTCTTTATGATATTTAAGTGTTACTACGTTGATTTGGATTGATCAGTTGATCCCGGTAACATGACACGGCTGGCAGGGAAAGCTTTTATAACCCGGTCCCAAATAGAATCAATACCGCACGCATGGATGGCGAAAGAGGCGAGAAAACACGAGAAAATACGAGAAAAGGAGTGAAGAATGGACTACGATGAGCTGCTCAAGAGGGGACTGAAGAAGGTTCCTGAGAAGATAGAGGGGAAGGAGAGGTTCGAGATGCCCCGGATGAGGGCAGAGATATCTGGAAGCAGGACCACCATGACCAACTTCTCTGAGGTTGCTTCCATATTCAGGAGGGAACCCAACCATCTCATGAAATTCATGCTCAAGGAACTGGCTACCAAGGGCAGCATCAGCGGCGGAAGGCTCGAGGTCCAGGGTAATTTCTCAGAGGAAATGGTTAACAGGAAGCTGGATCTTTACGCAAAGACGTATGTTGCCTGCCCGGAGTGCGGCAAGCATGACACCAAGCTGCAGAAGGAGCGGGGATTCGACTTCATCAAGTGTGAGGTGTGTGGTGCAAGGAGCACCGCATCGAAGATATAGGTTCTAATTTAACAATTAGGTTCTAATCAATTTTAATTATAAACCCTATTATCAATTGATATCAGGTGATTGTTATGGATGTTGTGAGAGCAGGCGTGGGAGTGATGATTCTTAGGGACGGGAAGATTCTCCTTGGAAAGAGGCACGACGACCCTAAGAAGGCTGATTCCCTGCTCCATGGCGAGGGTACATGGACCTTTCCCGGCGGAAAGGCAGATTTCCAGGAAGGTCTCCTGAACACAGCAGCAAGGGAACTAAGGGAGGAGACTGATATAGATGTTGACACAGAAGACCTCGAGCTGTTCAGTGTCACGAATGACAGGGTTCCTGACAACCACTTCGTGACCATAGGTTTCCTCACCAAGAAGTTCAGGGGTGAGCCAAAGGTGATGGAGCCTGATGAGATAACAGGGTGGAAATGGTTCCCTCTGCATGACCTGCCTGAGAACATGTTCTTTCCATGCAGAAAGATGGTTCAGAACTACCTGGCAGACGAGATATACAAGCACTGAGCATTGGAGGCGTTATGGGTAAAAAGGATAAGCAAGATGATCAGGGAAAGGAAGGCAAGACAGGTAAATACAGGTTCATTGATGACCTCACTTCAGACGTGATGTTCGAGGCCTATGGGAAGGATCTGAAAGAGGTCTTTGAGAACGCCGCCGAGGCCCTGTTCACTGTGATCTGCCAGATCGAGAAAGTCGGTCACAAGATCGAGAAGGAGATTGTGGTGGAGGCAGACGACACCAAGAACCTGATGATTGACTGGCTCCAGGAACTGATAGCCAGGGTTGATGTGGAGGAACTGTTCTTCTCCAGGTTCGATATCCAGAAGATAACCCCTACCATACTCAAGGCCAAGGTCTACGGGGAAGAGGTGAAACCAGAACTCGGGGAGACCGTGGTCAAGGCAGTTACCTACTACAAGTTCGATTTCAAGAAGACACCCGAAGGGTATGTGGCAACAGTGAGCCTGGACATCTGATCCTGGTCCTGGTGCACATTTGATGCATATTTATAAAATCGAATGGAATCATAATTCTATAGGAGATTAGGAGATTAGAATGAAAGAGAAACTGAAACAAGTGAATGAGTTTGAATGGGAGCTGGATAAGAGTGTCAGGCCTAGGATGAATGTAAAGGCAAGGATAATTGCCAACAAGAAGATAGTTGATGATCTCGATGATGGTACTCTTGAGCAACTGACAAACGTGGCTTGTCTGCCTGGCGTGATTGAGCCAGTTGTTGGAATGACTGACATGCACTTCGGTTACGGACTGCCAATGGGAGCTGTCATAGCATTTGACCTTGAAAAGGGCCTCATCAGCAGCGGAGCGACTGGATTCGACATAAACTGCGGCGTCAATTCGATAAGGACTAACCTGACTTTTGATGAAGTTAATTCCAGGTTAAAGGAATTAGTCCCTGCGTTGTTCAATACTGTCCCCTGTGGTGTCGGGAGTAAAGGCAAACTCAGACTGACCGGTGACCAGTTGAATCAGGTTCTAACAACAGGTGTTAACTGGGCAGTGGAGAACGGATACGGAGTGAAGGATGATATTGAGCATACAGAAGAGAATGGCTGTATGGAGGGCGCTGATCAGTCAAAGGTTTCTGATCTCGCCAAGAAGAGAGGGACCGCTCAGTTGGGAACCCTTGGTGCAGGTAATCATTTCCTTGAGATCCAGAAGGTATCAGAGATATATGACAAGGAGTACGCAAAAAAACTCGGTATAACAGATACAGACCAGGTTATGATAATGCTTCACTGTGGAAGCAGGGGATTGGGCCATCAGGTCGCATCCGACTACCTGAAAATACATGAGCAGGCAATCAAGAAGTATAATATCTGGATACCGGATAATCAATTGGTTGGAGCACCGGCCAATTCGAAAGAGGGACAGGACTATTTCGCGGCGATGAAGTGCGCTGTTAATTACGCTTTTACGAACAGATTAGTCATGACACAATGGATCAGGGAGACCTTTGAGAAGGTCTTCAGCAAGGACTGGGAATCCATGGACATGCATACCGTGTACGCGATCTGTCACAATATAACAAAAATAGAAGAGCACACCATTAATGGAGAAAAGAGGAAAGTATACGTGACGCGTAAAGGTGCGACAAGAGCCTTCCCTGATATTCCTGCACTAATTGCAGGTACTATGGGTACTGCTTCTTATATATGCAAAGGGACAGAAGTTGCAATGCAAAAGACATTTGGTTCAACTGTTCACGGAGCAGGAAGAGCCATGTCAAGGCATGCTGCGATAAAGAGGTTCTGGGGCGATAAAGTGAAAAAAGACCTATCAGACAGGGGAATCGTGACGCAATCAACCCATCCAAAGGTTCTGGCTGAGGAGAGCCCTGATGCGTACAAGAACGTGATTGACGTCGTGGATAGCGTTCATGGTGCAGGCGTGTCACCAAAGATGGTGAAATTATCTCCCATGGGAGTTCTGAAGGGATGATCTGGTCAGTTTTTTAAATCCCCTGGGGTAATAAAGTGTATATGTTCCCCTACCTCACTCTGGTGAGGCCCCTTAATGCGCTGATGTCTGTCATCGCTGTCGTAATAGGAGGCCTTCTTGTTGTTGGCACTGAATCTTCGCTTTTCTCGAATCTCTACCCGCTCATCCTCGCGATGGTATCCGTGTTCCTGATAACAGGTGCCGGCAACGCGATAAACGACTACTTTGATGTTGATTCAGATAAGATCAACAAGCCCAAGAGGCCAATTCCGGCAGGCAGAGTATCCAAAAGAAAGGCACTCGCGTTCTCGGTCCTCCTCTTCGTGGTTGGGATACTACTCACGCTCCTGATTAACTGGGCCTGCATACTGATAGCAGTGATCAATTCCATCCTGCTCATCGTCTACTCATACTCCCTCCAGGACAGGATACTGCTGGGTAACATCATAATCGGGTACCTGGTCGGATCCACGTTCCTGTTCGGCGGCATTGCTTTCGGTAACATTCTGCTCCCTCTGCTGCTGATGCTGCTTGCCGGCCTGTCCACTGTGACCAGGGAGATTGTCAAGGATCTGGAGGACATAGAGGGCGACAGAAAGTCATTCCTTAAAAAGATCACATCAGGCGTCAGGATGAGGCTCTCCAGGTTCGTTGGTGCCAAAGGAGGAGTGGGCAAGGAAGCCGGTTTCGCCATGGGCAAGGGCAGGGCAAAGACAGTCGCAGTACTGTGCATGCTGCTTGCCATAGTCATATCACCGTTCCCCTACACACTCGGAATTCTGAGCTTCAGCTACGTACTAATCCTGATCCCAACCGACCTCATATTCATTGCAACAATCATCCTGCTCGCAACAGGAAGCAGCAAGAAAACATTCTCAAGAACAAGCAAGATCATAAAAGCAGGAATGTTCCTGGCTCTGGTAGCCTTCATCATCGGCATGATCTTCTAGATGATCTAGTTGATCTAGCCTTCTTCGGTTTCTTTCTGACCTTCTTGGTGGTTTTAGTCTCTGGTTTTTTGGCTGGTTTCCTGGCAGATTTCTTCAGGGAACCAGCGTAATTCTCCTGCACCTTTTCGTAGTCTTCCATGCTCTCTATGACGCCCTCTATCTTCGGATACTCCTTTTTCTTGTGCTCCTCGACAAACTCATGCAGCTTGGCGTGCCTGAACTCCCTTATGTAGAATGCAGGCCCCACACAGGATATTATGTAAGGGATTATCAGAAGGAACACGAGAAAGTGCAGGGCAGCTGAACCGAACATGTTGTAGGTAATCGGGGATACAGGAAAGAAAAGGAAAGCCTGGTCAAGCAGAGCGATTGCAGCGAAGAGGATAATGAATATCGCAATCCTTCCCACAGTAGGCTTGAACAGTTTCACCCACACCATAAAATCATTTAATTATTATATTTCTCCCTATAAATAAGCAGATAACCGGAATGAATCGCGGGCCTGTGGTGTAATGGATAGCATAGAACCTTGCGGAGGTTCTGACCTGGGTTCGAACCCTTTTCATGTGAGCATGCAAAAGCGTTCACGGAAAAACGAGAATCCCAGCAGGCCCATTGAACCTTTATAAAGCTTAGGTAATGACTATTTCTCAGTGACAATTAATAGTGATTGGAATGAAAAAAATACTGGATGTTGGCTCTTCAAATGGAAGCTGGGTTTTGATGCAGGCATTAGAAAAACCCGGAGATATCTATGTTAACTTGGATATTAAACAGGATGGATATAAGATAAATTCTCCTGAAAGAGCATACAGATTCTTGGCAGGACAGGCAATTCTCAGGGCACAGGATAGATTAGGTATGGATCCCAATGACGAGAAAATAGCTGGTGCAGTTTTTTATTTAGGCCAGAACTTCCTGATGGATGGAGGAGACCGTGAT
>DAOUYM010000062.1 GCA_030666115.1 Candidatus Aenigmatarchaeota archaeon | reverse complement strand
AATCACCTGTCGTACAGGCTTCATCGCAGCATATACCATCGTCACAATCCGTGCCGTTCACTGCACCCTCACACTCGTTGACAGAAATCTTGCAGCACACGCCATCATCTCCGTCTTCCCTGCAGGCTCCTGTCCAGTCCTTGTCTGACGGGCAGGTGCTCCTTCCTGTGTAGCATGTCCCTGTTGTGCAGGATATGTCGGCTGTGGGTCCGCTCGACTCAACGCATCTGTAATCCTCGCATTCCTGATCAGAGGAACAGTCGTCGTCATCGCAGCAACTGGCCTTTTTCCTGCAAACCTCGTTGCAGCATATCCCTCCATAACAGTCACTGCCATCAGACTTGTCCTCGCACGTTGTCATGGTGGTGCCTGACTCGTTCTTCACGCTTACCTTTATGTCAACCGGTATATACCCTATTACTGTATCGTTGGATCTGATCTGTGCATTTGCCTTTATTTCCATGTAGTTAACCACGTTCTCGAGAGTTACGGTGAAGTACATGGATTTGTACGCGCCTAGTGAGGTGTCGTCTAACTCTATCGTAATGTAATCATTAACGTCTATCGGGGTTGTTGGTGGTATGTGAACGCTCGTGAAGGTGAAGTTCTGGTCCTGAAGATTGGTTACCTTGAAGTTGGACTTCTCATATTTCTGGTTCTTCTCTATCAGTATATTAAGGCTGACAGGATCAATGTCCAGGTATCCGAGATCATCATACCCATCTTCCTCAGTGAGTCCCATGTTAACCCTTATTGCTGATCCGCCGTAGTCGTCTCCTGTTGTCTCTGCACTGAAGGCTATGTAGTATTGCCCGAGATCAAGCTCCAGATCCTTCCGGTACGCTCCACTCGGGACATCATACGTCAGGCTCCCGCTCTTGCCGCCCACTGCTGTGATGTTCCTGGCGTAGTAGGCCTTGTAGGTGACACCGGTCACATCGCTTCCTGGTATTGGCCACACGCTTATGTATGCGACACCGTTGCTTATGTCAGTGGTTACCTGGTCGTTTATCTTTATCCCGCCTATGTAGATTCCCATTGATTTGCCTCCGGTGTTGCCAGCATAATCCGTGGTGTTGACCTCGAAGGTGTATGGGGAGAATCCGAGGTTGGATTCCCTGAACGGGTTGGGCCCGCAGGTACTCTTGGTGTCTGTGTCAGAGAAGTAGCATATCCACTTGTCTCCTGACTTGGGTACCTGGCCATAAGCTCCTAGTTCGTATCCTATCCATGACACCCTGATGGAGTCGTCCACTCCTGGGTCAACAACCATCACAAAACTCGAGTTTATTGATATCTTGTCCGGGATGAATGTTACCTCAGGGACAGGCAGTTGCGCTGACGCAAACGGGATCAACAGGACTGCCAGCAGAAACATGAAAGCCAGTGTAGCGAATCTTCTCATGTATAATAATTGTTCAGGGAGTATATAAAAAATATCTCATTAGTCCTATCGTATCGCGCTAAAGCATAAAAACAATGGATTCGAATAACATCTCATGGTCAGTATACAGGAGTTTCAGAAGCTAGACCTGAGGGTTGGTGAGATCATATCCGCTGATCACGTACCCAATGCAAACAAGCTTTACGTTCTCAACGTGGACATAGGCGGCAAGCAGATCCAGTTACTGGCAGGTGTAAAGGAGAGCTATGACCAGAAGGAACTGGTTGGAAAGAAGATCGTCGTGGTTGCGAACCTGGATCCTGCCAACATAAGGGGAATGACATCAGAGGGTATGCTTCTGGCAGCTGAAAATAGTGGGAAGATAAGCCTGGTCACCATGGACAAGGAAATCCCGGTCGGCTCAAAGGTTTTATAAAATTGGCAATCGATATAATAAACATGAAAATCCAGAAGATCCTGCCAAGCGATAAGGTTACTGTTCTTGCTGATTCCCGTGAGCGGAATTCGTCTGTCATAAGACACCTGCAGGACTCAGGCGTCAACGTAAGGGACAGGCAGCTGAAGGTGGGCGACTACATAGCCAGCGACAGGGTGGGGATAGAGAGGAAGAGCATTCCTGACTTCCTCCAGTCCATAACCAATCAGAGGATATTCAAGCAGCTGGAATCCTTGTCAGAATCCTACAAGAAACCCCTCCTCATACTTGAGGGTGATCCCAACCTGCTCTTTGAAGCCAATGGGATGCATCCCAACTCCATCCGGGGTGCACTGGCGTCGATATCAGTCGACTATGGTGTGCCGATACTCTGGACCCCTGACAGTGAGGGGACAGCAGAACAGATACACAGGATAGCTTACAGGGAACAGTTCAAGAAGGACCGCGGCCTCCAGATAAGGGTCAAGGAGAAGTGCCCTGACCTGCCGAGCCAGCAGGAGTTCCTGGTTGCAGGCCTTCCGCACGTCTCGAACACATTAAGCAGGCGCCTCCTTAAGGAGTTCAGGACCGTGAAGAAGGTCTTCATGGGAAAGAAGGAACGGTTCAAGAAGATCGAAGGTCTTGGAGACAAGAAAGCAGAGAAGATATGGGAACTGCTGAACAAAGAGTATGAGTGCGAGGATTAGCAACAGTCCCGACCGGGCTATTTATTCTGATTCCTTTCCAAAGCACTTTTTATCAGTTCCCTGAACAATGGCTCCGGGTCCAGTGGCTTTGACGAAAGCTCTGGGTGATATTGGGTCGCGAAGAAGTACGGGTGCTTTGGGATTTCAAGGATCTGCATGATCTTTTTCTGCGGCGCGAATCCGGAGAAGATCATTCCGTTTGACTCGATCCTGTCTATGTATTTGGTGTTCAGGTTCCATCTGTGGCGGAAACGCCTCCTTATGTTCTCGCTTCCGTAGATCTGGTTTGCTCTTGTTCCCTTCTTAATAATGAGATCGTGGCCACCAAGTCTCATGGTACCCCCAAGTCCGTCTATCTCTTCCTGTTCTGGTAGTATGCATATGACAGGTTCCTTGGACTTCTGGTCGAACTCAGTCGAGTTGGAGTCGCAGAGATTGCACACGTTCCTGGCGAACTCTATTACAGCCAGCTGGAATCCCAGGCATAAACCAAGAAACGGAATCCCGTTCTCCCTGGCGTACCTTATGCACTCGATCTTCCCTTCGACACCCCTTGATCCGAATCCACCCGGAACGATCAGGCCGTCCAGTCCCCCCATTACCTTCTTGATATTGTCCTTGTTCACGTTGGTGGTTTCTATCCACTTCACATTCACCCTGGCGCCAAGATATGGGGCAGTGTGTTCCAGGGTCTTGAGGATGGACATATAGGAATCGTGGACGTTCGTGTACTTCCCAGAGATGCCTATGGTGATCTCCTTCTTTGCTGATTTAACCATATCAACCAGTTTTTTCCACCCCTCGAATTCAGATGATTCTTTTGCGTTATTCTTTATTTTGAGTATGTCGAATATAGCCTCATCCACACCCATTTCCTTCAGTTTCAGCGGGACCTTGTAAATGTTTCTTGTATCATAAGTGTTGATCACCCTTTGGACCGGTATGTTGGCGACAATGCTTATCTTCTCCTTTATGTTGTTGGTTATCGGGTTCTCGCTCCTGCACACTACCATGTCCGGCTGTATACCCATTCCCATCAGGGTCCTTAGTCCGAGCTGGGCTGCCTTGGATTTCTGCTCTCCAAGTGACCCGGGTTCCAGTATGTAAACGACATTAATGAAGCATACATTCTCCTTCCCTTCCTCGTACCTGAGCTCCCTCATGGCCTCGATGTAGTAGGAGTTCTCTATATCCCCGACTGTCCCGCCAATCTCCACCAGAAGGATGTCAACATCCGACTTCATTGCCAGCTCCCTTAGGAAGTTCTTCAGCTCCCCTGTTACATGGGGAATGAACTGGACATCCCTTCCCAGGTATTTCCCGGCCCTTTCCTTGTCTATTATGGTCTTGAAGAGCCTGCCTGCTGTCAGGAAGTTGTCTTTC
>DAOUYM010000018.1 GCA_030666115.1 Candidatus Aenigmatarchaeota archaeon | reverse complement strand
ATTTCTGGCCTTCTTTCTCGGAAAACCAATTAGAGGTGATCGTAAACTCGGGTAATAATGCTTTTTTTACTTCGCTCATAATATCCTCCTAAAATTAGTCTATCCCCAATACCCAGGGATGAAAATATATTTTAAACCGGGAATTATTTCTCCGGTATAATATGCTTGGATCAATTAACGTGAGATTATCCAAGACAATGTAAATCAAAAGCAGTACACAGATTCAGCTAACAATATCCAGGCCTTGATCCACTTGAGAGATCGCGCGTAGGCGACCCATACGGGTCCTGGGTCCATTGGTTAACGGTTCAGATGATATTGGTTCAATGAACACCAGCCAGTCCTTTGCAATTCCATTTGGAAACCGAGTCGATTTTGAAAACCGATTCGGGTCCGTTCCGGACATGAAGTTTTAAGTTTTTAGCATGATTATCGAGGCTCGAGGCGACTAGTCGAATTCAATCCTCTCGAATTCTCCCTTGTCCTCGAAGTTATTTATGGTTGAAATGAATAATGTCAGCATCTTCCCGCCCCTAGCCCTCTTTGCAGTCTCCTGTAGAATCATGTTCTTTATCTGCTCAGAGGCACAGAGGAAGTATCTGTTCTTCCCCAGGTCAGAGTGTATCTTCTCCCTGTCCTGGGTGTTCGCAACAATGATGTTGGCCTTCTTCCCATTGATGTCCAGCACCACCCTGTTCTCACCCTTTTCGAATGACCATCCAGCCATACTGAACATCTCAAGTACCTTCTCCAGGCTGGTCTGTATCACTTCTTCCTCTATCCCGTACCTGGTAGCGAAAACATCCATCCCAATACCGGTCAGATAGTAGTAGTTCAGCCTGTTCTTCTTGATCTTGGCTTTCCTCATCTCAACAAGACCCAGGTCTATCAGCTTGTCAATCCTTCTGTTGAACACGCTTCCGGAGATCCTCAGGTTCTTGTATATCTGTGATGAGAAGGCGCCTGAACCATTGCCTATAGCCTTTATCACGTCCCAGTCATTCTCATTAATCTCCTGTATCTTGTGCATTGGAACGTTCTTGGGATCCATCCTGATCCTCTCTTCCTTCTTCACTGTCCTGGATTCCATGAGATCCCCCTTTGGGACATTCTGGACATCCCTTACCAGCCTGTTGTCGCGATACTCGCGATTCCATTCGGTTGTGTTGGTTTTGGTTTCCTCGTTGGATTCAGTCTGGTCAGTCTGATCAGTCCGATCGTTATTATCGGCCTGGTCGGCCTGTCCAGCCTGTCCAACCCCGTCAACCTGATAATCATCCCTTGGATACTCTATCTCCATCTTACCCTTCATGAACTCAGCAATATCCATATCAGTAACAGAACCCTTCTCAAATCCGAAGTTATCGAACCTCACCATGAACGAGTTTGGGAATTCAGAGTTCCTGCAGAGCGTGAAACCATGTCCTACAGGAAGCTTCCTTATGTATCCACCCTCTTCATCGTAATCCAGTCCAAGCATGTTTGAAGCGTCAAGTATGTCAGAACTCTGCTTGGTATCAAGCCCCAGATTCATGTATATGTGTGTGGATGTGTTACCAAGTGCAGGGTACGAAACCATTGAAGGGTGCTGATCTATGTAGATCACACCAAGGCCCAGTTCCCTGACCTCCCTGAATATCAGGTCCATCACGGTCTCTGAACCCAATTTCCTGGACTTCTCCCTGTTGAGTATGTGATGCGCTTCCTCCAGTATGATTGTTCCAACCAGCTCCTCTTTCTTGCCCTTTACCATCAGCCAGTCCCTTATCCACTGCAGTGTTATCTCTATGAAGAAAGTCTTGTCGTTGGTGTCCATTGAATCGAGTTCCAGTATGGTTATCTTTCCTGGCTTGAAGAATTCAGATGGCTTAATTCCCTGGTCGCAGTCGAAAACCTCACCAAGCTCCTTGAAGCAGAGCGATTCCAGTGGCCTTTCTGCTGTTGCAAGCCAGTTCCTCTCCCTGCTGGGCATCTTGTTTGATACTGAATACTCCTTCAGCCATTCCTTCAGATCCTTCAGTACTGGTTTCTTAACCTCTGTGTGAACATTATCCAGTGCCTTGAGTATGACGTGCCTGCCACCACCAAGCAGCCAGTAAGCGTGATCGAATACACTTGCGAACTCCTTCATCCACTGCGAAAGCTGCACGCCTTCTGGTGGCCTCAGCGGATTGAACCTGTAAGGGGATACCCTCCTTCCTACTGTGAATATCTGTATCTTATCCCTTAGTTCAGTGGAAAGCAGATCCTTGTAGTTCCTTTTGGAGAAGTCGAATATTACGACAGGTATGTTGTTGTCAGAAAGCTGCTTGATCATGCAGAGGGCTATGTTGGTCTTCCCATAACCAGATGAACCGAATATGCCTATATGTGTGAGCAGGGAATCACCCTCCACATTGAACGGATACATACTCTTCCTGCCATAGATAACATCACCGAGCCTCAGATCCCCCTTGGTTGCAACGTTTTTTGGGGGCGGCTCCATAAGGAGTGTGTCCCTTAGATCCTTGTTTGAAAAAACAGCAGCCTTTACAGTATCAATCATTTCAATTATCCTGCCCTTGGTCATCTCGTCTCCAAGCAGATACGCTTTTTTCAGCCTTTCCGCCCTCTCTTTCCCAAGTACAGGAACGAGTTTCTTTATCTCCTTCTCAACCAGTTTCTCGTCTCTCCTGATCATTCGTCACCTCCAAGATCATCAAATATTGCCACGATCTTGGATTCTGTCTGATGGTTCTCGAGCAGTTCCCTGAGCTCTGTCCTGAGTTCGAATATGTCCTTCCAGAACCTCACTTTCTCGTTCCTCTTCTCTCTCCTCAGGATGGATATGTCCATCTTGATGTTCCTCTTCTCATCCATGTTGGAGATCTGGCTTTCTATCCTGTTCTTTTCTTCTATGTCAGCATCAATGTCATTTATTATGTCATTGTGTATTCCTTCTCTCAGTTGCATGGCATCCTTGGTTTCGTCTATCCTCTCACCCAGGAATCTGACCCTGTCAAAAAGATTGCCCGTCACCTCGGCTCCGGTCCTCTTTATTGGCTCGAATTCTTCACCATCGAGTTTAGGAATAGCCTGTTTTTCAACAAATCTTATCTTTTCTACTTCCTTTTCTTCAACGACCTCGTCCTGGAATGGACGAAAGACAGTTTCTTTATCAATATCATTATCTACGTATTTGTCATCCTTGTATTTGTCTGTCTTGTAATCTTCCATCAAATCACCCCTTCAGAGTCATAACATTTATTTATCACTGCTGTGTAGTTATAGTTATATAGTAACCAAAAGCTTTATAAATCTTTCGTTCCCCTAGAAACAGGTGATTTGCACGCAGGATATCGATTTACATGGTAAAATCAAGGAAAGACAGTGGTGTTGTCTTTCGTTATTTGGGTTAACGAAAGACACGTTTCGATGTTATTTTTTGTTCTCTCTTGGGTACCTGGCATAGTCCGGGGTCATCTCCGTGTCCATGAGATATTTCAGAAGTTGCTCGTTATCTATCCTGTGACGTCTGGCAAGGTAGAATAAAAGGTAGAGCAGGATTATCCAGGCAGCCCCTGTCTCAACCACGCTGAAGATTCTAATGGAGTAGATTATGTAGGCGATGATCATGCAGATGATTATGATTACAACGGAGAAGTTGAGTTGCCTGGTGCTCTGCATGTAGTTGTCCAGGAAGGTCTTCTGCTTCTCCTCGTCCAGTTTCGTCAGCCGCTTGTCGAAGTAGTCCAGCCTGAACCACACCTTTCCTATGACATCCTTCCTGAAGCTGAACCTGGTCCTAAAACCCGGCCTCACACTCTTCACATGTTCTCCCTTCTTTCCGGGTTCTGTCCTTCCCTTATCCTTCCCCTTCCTCTGCGTCTCATCCTTCTTCTTATCCGGGGATTTCTTCCCACTCTCTTTTTTTGCTCGCTTCCTTCTTAATCCAAACATTCCCATCACAACCCAAGATATTTTCTGTCTTTCCCATCTTTCTAACTAGCCTTTCCTGTAATCATTCCCCTTTCCTGTACATCGAATTTCATATCATCAATATAGCTAATATCAATATTGACAAAGTAGTATGATCCTGATTGAATATATTCGCATCCAGTGAACCTGAGATCTAATGTATCACCTGTCCTGAATTCGCGGTCCGGATACAGTGTATCGCAACTACTGGCAGTGACCTTGGCTATCGTCATGCTGTATGGTGCGCTGTTCTTGAAGACCATGGTCAGGCTGCTCCCGGAGTATTCCCAGTGTTCGGGTAGTCCGATGTTACTGAAGCCAGTGGCAGTATCGTGTGTAAACCTGTCTGGATTGAAACTCCCCAAGCTGAACAGTCCCAGTCCAGGGATAAACATGAATATAACCAGAACAACCACAACAGCCACAACCAATATCAGCAGGAACTTCATCCTGGATGGCTTCTTTTCCTGTGACTTCTTACCTGTTTTTGATGTCTCTGCAGTCCCTTTAACAGGATTAACAGGACCCGTTTCATCCACATCGTTCATGGCCCGGTTAACCACATCCAGCTGCCAGCCCTTCTGAATCAGGACCTGCCTGATACTCTCAGATGATTGACCGGAACTAAGCTGGCTCCTTATGTAAGCCAATAACTGCTCATCGCTTGACATCGATTAATATTTGCCCAGGGCCTGATATAAACGTTTCAAATCTTTCAGAAACGGATTGCTGCAACGACAACCTACTTCTTTGACAACCCGGCTGCCATCCCTATCCTCTGCAGTGCGGATATGTTGATTAACACTGCAAGTATCACGATTATGTAGGTGAGGTAGACCGGCTGGATGGCTGCCAGCAGAATCCCAATGAACAGTATGATCAGTCTCTCTGCCCTTTCCAGAAGGCCGCCCTTCAGCTCCTTCCCGATTATCAGCTCCTTTTCCTTTGCGGCTGACTTGGAATACGTGGTCATGAGACTGCCGAATATGTACAGGAATATCCAGGCGGATATCGGGATGTAGAAGTCAGGCAGTCCTGCGAACAGCAGGGCGAAGATGATGATGCCCTCCACATACCTGTCCACTATGGTGTCAAGATAAGCTCCTAGTTTCGAAGCCTTTCCCATTACCCGGGCCACAGACCCGTCTATAAGGTCCATGAAGGATGACAGTATGAAGAAAATGGCTGCAAACAGGAATTCCCCGTAAACCAGGAAGTACAGCGCAACGATAGCAGGTATTATACTCAGCAGTGTCCACTGGTTGGGTGATATCCTTAGTTTGGAAAAGGCAATCCCTATCTTGACTGAGAAGCTGGTGAACTTCTCCCTGTGCCTGTACATTGTCATATATTATCTTTCCCTTTCTCCTTTAATAAATTCTTCCACCATGTGCTTGGCAAGGGAATCAGGGAACTGCTGCGGTGGGTGTTTCATGAAGTAGGATGATGGTGATGTCAGGGCGCCGCCTATTCCCCTGTCCTTGGCCAGCTTGGCGCACCTCAGGGCGTCTATCACGACGCCTGCTGAGTTAGGGGAATCCTCGACAGAAAGTCTCAGCTCAAGATTCATTGGAACATCACCGAAGTGCCTGCCCTCGATACGTATGAAACCTATCTTGTTGTCGCACTGCCAGGGCACGTAGTCGCTTGGCCCTATATGGATGTTGTCGTCCTTGAACCTCTTGGCTGCCTGTGACTGGACCGACTCGGTCTTGGATATCTTCTTTGACTTCAGCCTGGTCCTTTCTATCATGTTGAGGAAATCCGTGTTCCCGCCAGTGTTCAGCTGGTATGTGTTGTCGATCTTCATTCCCCTGTCGCCGAATATCTTGGTGAGGACGCGGTGGACGATGGTGGATCCTATCTGGCTCTTGATGTCGTCCCCGACAATCGGGATTCCTGCATCCCTGAACCTCTTCTCCCACCCAGGATTCGAGGCTATGAATGCCGGCATGCAGTTTACGAATCCGCAGCCAGCCTTTATCGCGCATTCAGCATAATATCTTGTGGCGTCCTCACTCCCTACAGGCATGTAGTTTATCAGGACGTCTGCCCCTGTCTCCTTGAGCACCTTCACAATATCAATAGGCTTCTCATCAGATACCCTGAACGCCCTGTGCTCATGGAATTCCTCCATATGACTCGCGACGCCGTCCAGTGTGGGCCCTCTCACAACATTCACCCCAAGGTTAGGCACGTCCTTGTGGAATATCTTGGTGCAGTTGGGTTTCTCGAATATGGCCTTTGAAAGGTCTTTCCCGACCTTCCTCTTATCCACATCAAAAGCAGCAACCGGCTTTATGTCGGATATCCTGTACCCGCCCAGGGTGTTGTGCATGAGACCCGGTACCAGCTCGTCACTGGTACCCGTATCCTTGTAGTAGAACAGACCCTGTATAAGGCTGGATGAACAGTTCCCCACACCCGCAATCGCAATGTTAACCTTCTTCAAACAATCACCGTTGAATCTAATCACCACTTGAATCATGTTTTATCGTTTCTATCATTTTCTATCGTATTTTATATTCATAAGTTTTATAGCTGTAAAATAATTGGCAGAGCGTATTTAAATTGTTTTACACATATAAAACACCTGCGTTAATTATAAACATGCAGCATATCAAGCGTCTGGAGAAGCTCAACACCAAAGATTGTCTCTGGATTTATGTTCTTGGAATACTGAAGAAGGATCCGATACACGCCTACGCCATACGGAAGGAGATACAGGACAGGTTCGGGTTCAGGCCAGGAAGCGTTACTGCTTACAAGGTTCTGTACGACCTGAGAAAGTTCGGGCTGGTCAGGAGGTCAAAGGAAGGCAGGAGGGTCATCTACAACATAACCCCGAAGGGAAGGGAGGACCTGAAGAAGGCAATCGGTTTCTACAGGGAGCGGATAAAGCTGCTTGAGAAGTGAATAAGCGAAAACAGCATACAGTATCGGGATTTTAAAGCTTTTTAAATAGACAATGTCTAAATAATTAAACCGAAATCAAATGGAAACAGAAAAGACCATCAACCTTATGAGAGGAGGGGATGAAAATGGCAGCAAATTTCGTAAAATTCGAGGCACCGAAGGATGTAGTGAACAGGGTACTGGAAGCAGTAACAATAGCCAAGACCACAGGAAAGATCAGGAAGGGAGTAAATGAAACAACCAAGGCAATAGAGAGAGGAATCGCAAAGCTCGTGGTAATGGCAGAGGACGTCACTCCTGAGGAAGTCTTGATGCACATACCTGTTCTTTGTGAAGAGAAGCAGGTTCCTTACGCATACGTTTCCCAGAAGATAGAATTAGGAAAGGCATCTGGGATAGATGTTCCGACTTCTTCGATCGCGGTCGTTGAGGAAGGGGACTCAAAGAAGCTGATTGCAGAGATTACAGAAAAGATAAAGGCTTTAAAGAAGTAAGGTTTGAATAACAGAAGCAACATGTTTAGAAACATGGGTAAAAGAAAAAGAGGCAGATGAATATGGTACCGGCAGAAGTTGTGCAGATACTTGGCAGAATGGGAATAAAGGGCGTTAGCAGAGTCAGATGCAGGGTTACTGAAGGAGACGACAAGGGAAAGGTCCTTACAAGGAATGTCGTCGGTCCAATAAAGAAAGGAGACGTTATACTTCTCAAGGAGACTGCAATGGATAGTGTGGGCAGGCTCCATGGCAGGTAAATCGAGTGAAATAAGGTGAGCGAATGAAATGTTCTTTCTGCGGTGGAAGTGTCCCTGAGGGAAGGGGAAAGATGTTCGTCAAGAAGGACGGTAAGATCCAGTACTACTGCAATTCCAAGTGCCAGAAGAACGCAAGGATGGGACGAACCGGAAAGAAGACCCGCTGGACAGAGACCTTCAAGAAACTCAAATCAGAATCCAAGTAGGCGCCAGACAAAGCGACTACTTCATTGTTTTTAGGAACTCCTTCTCGAGGAAGTGGAGGGTTCCTGGAATTATTATGACTGCCGGCTGTGGCAGGTTCTTCTTCATGAGGTCCTTGACCTTTCCAAATATGATCTTCTGATCCTTTGATCCAAGTCTTGAAGCGCCTATGATCCCGGTTCCATCCGTGACAAGGCCTTTCTTCTCCTTGGATTCTATCCTGGTCAGTATGCCAAGGCCTTCCTTGAAACCCATTCCTATGTCCAGCAGCACCAGGGTGTGGAGTCCCCTGCTCTTGTTGGTTTCTATTGCGTCGTAGAATGATGAGGATTCATATCCCTTCTGCGGCTTGACCACAGTCGATGTGCGACCGAATCCGTATATTCCCAGCCCGCACTCAGCAATCGATGTGTAGGCAGAGGAGGCGTGAACGATTTCAGTGGGGACCTTCTTCTTCCTGGCTTCAAGTATGAGATGGATATGGGTAGTGGCGACGAGCGGGTCCCCGGGCACGAACACGACAACATCCTTTGATCCGGCCTCTTTTATGATTGCGTGGGACTTCTCCTCCATGCCGCTCCTCTTGAGGATGGTGATCTTCTTCCCGATGATCTTCTCAAGCCTCTTAACAGAACCGCCCCAGTCTGCTGTGTAGAATTCTGCGTAAACCTTATCAGCTTTCACGGCGGCTTCCATCCCTCTAAGGGAGAGGTCCTTCTCATCCCATACACCAAGACCAGCCAGCGTTAACATTCCCTTCGCCATATCACATCATCCTCACAAGTTCCCCTGTTCTCCTGGCCCTACCGAAGGCCATCTTGTAGAGGGGGTATGATATTAAGACATAGATCACTGATACTAAAAGACCTTCAAGTAAAAGACTATTGCTAACTATCCCTGTCTCAACTAGGCCCCTGACTCCCATGAAGACCCTTGTGTATGGCATTCCAAGCGCAATTACCTGCACGACTTGTGGCAGTATCTTAAGCGGGAAGAACGGAGCTGAGAGCAGTATGAATGCCTGCAGGAGTGTCCATGCCAGGAACCCATATGCCTTTCCCAGGAATATTATTAGCGCAGCGATCATTACTGAAAGTGCTATCGATGATATCAGTGTTATACCAATCATAGCTATTATCAATCCCGGGGTTTGAACCAATGTCACGAAACCAAAGAAGAAGGAAACGGTTAGCATAACGCACATTATCAGTAATGATGTTATGGTCGAGGAAAATATCCTGGCAAGTATGTATTCGAACTCTGATATGCCTGAAATCAGTAACTGTTTAAGCGAACCCGAATACGAGTCCTCGTTCATGCTATGGTTCGTTATGCTCTGTGACAGGTAGGAGAAGCTCCAGAACACATTCACCACCAGTACCATCAGGCCCGCTTCCATAGCGAATTCCCTGGAGTATATTGCGAACAGCCCCCACATTATTACAGTGGTGACCGGGAAGTATAATGAGTCAACGATCTTCCATTTCGATCTCTTGTAGATCTTCAGGTCCCTGGCCATGAGGGCCTTCACCTTGTACCATCTCATTTCTTCTCCTCCATGATCTTTACGAAGTAGTCCTCGAGTGTGGGCTTCCTGGTCTCTATGTTAGTCACATCTATCCCATTATTCGCCAGGCTGGAAAGAAGACCAGATATGCTTTCTCCCAACTGCAGCTCCTTCTGCAGTCTGTTCTTACCAAGGATCCTGAACCCGTTCCTCTTCAGGTAATCCCTGTTCTTTATCTCCCTCACGTTTAGGAACACATCGTAGGTGGAGAACTTCTTGAGCTTAACCTTCTCCACTGTCCCGGTGTCGATTATCTTTCCCTTGTGGATAAAGGCGATCCTGTCGGATAGCTGCTCTATCTCGTGCATGTAGTGTGACGTAAGCAGGACGGTTGTCCCCTGTTCCTTGTTGATCCGCTTTATCTCCTTCCTTATCTTTATCGCTATGCTTGGGTCAAGTCCCAGGGTCGGTTCATCAAAGAAGACCAGCCTGGGATCGTTTATCAGAGACTTGGCGAATATCAGTCTCATCCTCTGGCCAGTGGAGAGGTTGAAGAACTTCCTGTTAAGGATGTCGTCTATACCAAAGAACTTCGTGAGCTCCCTTATCCTCTTGTCTATCACCTCTCCCTTCAGTCCGTAGCTCCTTCCATGAAAACGAAGAACATCTTCAACACTAAGCAGCCAGTGGAACCTGGTCTCACCCGAGACGAAGTTGACCCTCTCCAGGATGCCCCTATCCTTTATCACGTCCTTCCCGAATATCCTGGCCTGTCCGCTGTCTGGTGTGAGTATACCCAGGAGTATGTTAAGAAGCGTGGTCTTGCCTGCCCCGTTCGGTCCGAGGAGTCCGAATATCTCCCCTTCCTTCACATCCAGGCTCACATTATTCAGGACGTAGAACCACTTACCATGTTCCTTGAACCTCTTGGATACATCCCTTATCTCAACCACGTTCATTCCAATCACCGCTTAATACAGAATTTAACCAAGCACTCTTAAATAAACAGAAAAGTGGAATTACTTCCTGAACAGTATCTCCACCACATCGCCGTTCTCCAGCTCGTGGTCCGCGCCGATCTTCTTCTTATCAGTATCCAGGCCGCCAATGAAGGAATCCGCTATGTCTGTGTGTATGGTTTCGGCAAACTCCCTGAGAGTGGTTCCCTTCCTCACAAGGCCGGCATCCGGCAGGACATTCCCTTTCGTATCTGAAAGCTTGTTTATGCTGGCTACTGGGTAAACCACAATGTAACCGAGCTTCTCAAAAACCAGCTTGTTCAGGCAGTCCTGCACCCCTGTCGAACCGTACTTGTCCAGCACATCCTTCCTTATCAGCTCAAGCGCGTCCTTCTGCTTCTCGTTCAGATTCCCGACAACCTCGAAACCCCTGGAGCCGGGCACGTACTTTATCATGTCGTGCTTCTCTGCCTCCCGGAGCGCGAGTTCTGATTCAGCTGAACAGGGAATCGCTCCCTTGTTTATCTTCTCAAAATTGGCCTTGGATTCAGACAGATCGATCTTGTTCGCTGCGATCAGGATTGGTTTGGATATCCCCCGAAGCACAGTGGCAAATCCATGGTCCTCTGGTTCTGCTTTTTTCATTGCGGACTTTATGTCACTCTCTGTTATCCCGAGACCCGATAGCTGCTTTGCCAGGAGCTTCTCTATAGGGATCTTCTGGGTCTCAGCCAGCTTCTTTGACTTCTCATTCGCCTTGCTTGCGATCCCCTTTATCCACTCGTCTATCTCATACTCCAGGACTTCGATCGTCTTTGACGGGTCGTACCCGTCTTCTGGCTTTCCCTCAGCATTCGTCTTCCCGGACGCATCCAGGACATGTATCAGACCAGAGGCCTGTATCAGGTCCCCGAGAAACTGATTGCCGAGTCCCTTCCCTTCATGTGCTCCAGGAACCAGGCCTGCAACATCAAGCAGCTTGACAGGAATGAACCTCATTCCATCTTCACACTTGGAATTTTGTGGGTTGCACTTGACCCCGAGCTTCTTGCATGGGCATTCAGCCTTGAGGTAGCCCATTCCCTGGTTCGGTTTCACAGTGGTAAAGGGATAGTTGGCTATCTCAACCTCTGCCAAAGTCGCTGCCTTCAGGAAGGTTGACTTCCCAGAATTCGGACACCCCACAATACCTATGAGCATACGTTATTGTTGCGAAAAAGGTTATTTAAATCCCTCCCAACGAACCGATCCCTGTTCGACCCGTTATCCTATTATCCCGTTAATTTGACAGTACAATGAGGAGGCCGCGTTTTAAGCGCGACCATTTATCCTCTTTGGTTTATACCTTCTTTATCAGGTCCTTGTGTGTTTATGGAACGGCCAGATCTGTTCATTGTTAACTAAAATAATATCATTTTTC
>DAOUYM010000060.1 GCA_030666115.1 Candidatus Aenigmatarchaeota archaeon | reverse complement strand
TCAGTTATCGGTATATTTATAAATTAAACAACCCAAAAGGTTATCATGAACCTTAAGAGTTTTTTAAAGAACACGTTCAGGACAGACATGTTCGCCAGGCTCAAGTCAGACCAGATACTGGAAGAAAGGATAAAGACAGAGAAGGAGATCGAGAGGCTGTCCGATGAACTGAAGCTGATACAGGACAAGATCCGTGCACTTATGCTCAGTTCCAAGGGACAACCAAGCACCATGAAGATGCTTAACGTGCAGAAGATCAAGGCCTTCAGGATAGAATCATCAAGCAAGCACAGGGAAGCAAGCATCCTGATAAAGAGACTCCAGATAATACTGCTTCTGGAAGCAATGAAAGAGCACCATGACTCAGAAGAGAAGAACGAATTCATAGAGAAAATCCTCAGCTCAGACACAGAGCATCTGAATGACATGCTCTTTGACACGGACGTGAGGGAAGCGCTTGAGGAAGGCAAGATGGAAAAGGTCAAGGACAGGCTGAAGAGGGTTTTCGCGAAAGAAGAGATTCCGATGGATAACGAGTCTGAGGAGATACTGAAAGCGATAGATGATCTGGAAAGGGTTGATGAAGCAACAGCAGCCAAGATAGCAAAGGAAAAAGCCAGGCAGATAATAGAGCTTCCCCGGAAGAAGGTAATGATTGAAGAGGAAGAGCAGGATTGATTCTGCCCAAATCGCTGCTGCATGGATGCTACTGGTTGGACCAATAATGGCTGGATTGCTCCTGATCGGCTTTAAGACTTAAAAATCCGTTTGCGAATTCTTAAGTGGTTATTGTTCAGATTTAGATTATTCAGGTGATTGTATGGGAGACCTTAGGGACAATATATTGAGGCAGGAACTGCAGAAAGAGATAGAGGAAGCCAAGAGGCTGGAAAAGGACGGAAGCGTCAAGGAGGCGTCAGAACATTACCTCAGGGCCAGCGAGATATACAGAAGGATTGCCTACAATGCACCGCCTGAAAGGGCACAGGAAATGTTCGGGGTTGCTTCAAAGTACGAGACGTTCGGGAAGGCCCTTGTCAAGTCCAGACCCGAGACAGAGGGCCAGGAAGACATGATCAACTCCCTTATTGTTTCCCAGAAACCAGAGATCAAATGGGAGGGAATAGGCGGGCTGGAGGAGGCCAAGAAGGACATAAGGGAGGCGATAATATTGCCTTTCATCCAGGCCAAACCCGAGTACGTACATGCGCCAAGGACCATCCTTCTTTACGGACCACCAGGAACAGAAAAGACTCTACTGGCAAAGGCCAGCTCAAACACAATGGACGCGACGTTCTTCGAGGCCAGGATGCCGACACTCCTTTCAAAATACTTCGGTGAATCCCAGAAGCTGATCAGTGCACTTTTTAACAGGGCCAGAAAGACCCAGCCCTCACTGATATTCATAGATGAACTGGATTCGGTTGCAATGAGCAGGGACTCTGACATAGACGAGTCCACCAGGAGAGTCCTTTCGCAGTTGCTGACAGAGATAGAGGGATTCAACACCAGGAAGGAAGAGAAGATACTGATAATGGGAGCGACCAACAAGCCATGGGACCTGGATGACGCAGTGATATCAAGGTTCCAGAAGAAGATATACGTACCTCTTCCGGACGAGGCAGCCAGGAAAGCGATACTGCAGATACATCTTGAGGACGCTGACATAAGCGGGATAAGCATGGCCTCGCTGGTGGAGAGGACAGGGGGATTCTCTGGCAGGGACATCAACAGCCTCTGCCATGAAGCAATCACCAGGATGGTCAGGGAGCAGAACCCTGACATCGAGAAACTCACACCAAAGGAACTGGAAGTCTACTCGCTCAAGTACAGACCGCTCAGCACAGGGGACTTTGATACAGCGTTCGAGAACGTCAAGCCATCCACCCAGCAGGACGACATCGAGAAGTATGAGCAGTGGAAAAAGGATTTTGGCGGTTAGTTGTAGTAGTTTATATTTCTCAATGGTTTCTAGATAATGGTCTATTTATATCTTAGCTTCAGATTATAATCAGTGGTTAGGATGATCTATGAAGGCATGGAAAGTTATGGTGAAACAATCGTACCAGAGGATAAATTAAAACAATTATTGGATGGAGACGGCTTTCCCAAAGATCCTGGAGGATTGGGTAAAACCCCTGTGTACAGATCCCTTTCAGATGAAGAAAGAACTGAATTCTTATTAAAATACATTGGTCTTGTTGAGCGCCCGGAACTTTTAGGTAAATTAGAAAGGGGTGAAATTACAGATGAAGACAAAAAGAAATTCGAAAAAAAATATGATAAGCCTTTCCCCACAGAAGAAAATGTAGAAGCTTGTGGAATGACTAAAGATCTTATGCCTAATCTGAATCAAGAAGAACGTAGAAAATACGAAACCCTTGATAAAAATTTGGTTAAATTAGAGTTGGAACAGCATTATTATAACTTATTAAAACCAACTATTTTTAAATTAGAAGAAATAAATACAAAGGGGTTTGGATATTCTCATAACACTGGAGAAAATGAACGGTGACGCGTTTCTGTTGTCAGCAGGTAATATTTAGTTATCATGTCATTAATTTCTGAATATAGAGTAGCTGAAAGTATCGTTAGAGAATCACACAACCCGTTCCTCGAATAAATCCGTCAGAAATTTCCCGAATTCCGGATACCGCCTTGTGTGGGACAGCAGCTCACGCTCCTGCATTATGGTGAAACTGCTGGTTATTTCCTTGGAGAGGTAGGAGGCGATTCCCTTTGCCTTGAGTGTGGCCTCGTCGGCTGTAAGGATCTCCTTAAGCTTTGGACGGACCTCCTGAAACTCTCGCTTTATCTCCGCCACCCAGAACTCTCCCTCGATCCAGATCCTTCCCTTGCTCTTGTATTTCTCTATGAACTCGCCGGTGTGCTTCTTGCTGAATACCGAGGGGCCGATTAACTTCTTGTATCTGGGCAGGTTCGGTGCCTCAAGCTCGAAAAATATGATGCACTTATCCAGATCATTGGTCCAAACGTTCCAGTTCACAACACCGAAGTCGTTTTGCTGCAGGATGTCACTGACCCTTCTTCCTGTCCTTCTCAGCTGCGGCCAGAGGATGTCCGGAATCACGTCAGGTGCCTTGAAGGAGAACCCGATGAACTTGGTCTTTCTGTCAGTCATCTCCAGCTCCAGTTTGCTGGGATCTGGTTTGAATCTCTCCCTGAAGAAGAACTCCCTTGAGGGCTTGTTTAGGAATTCCTTGCATGCAAAAACGAACCGCATGAAGTTCTCAGCAGAGACAGCAGCAGCCACGTTCCTGCCCGGGTCAACCGGATCGATCACAACAAGGGGTTGCTTCGGGAACTTCTTGTGCAGGTAATCAACATCATCGAATCCTGGGAATCCCTCCAGGTTTATCAGGACCTTCCCCGGCTCCCATTTCGCAGCTGCCTCGATCAGGGCACGGAAGTTCCTGTAGTTTATCAGCAGGAGTTCGCACAGGTAACCAGAGAATCCCAGTGTCTTGGTGTCCGAGCCGTAGAGTTCCTGTCCCTTACAGAACCACTTCATCAGCCTTATCTCTGGTATGAACTTGGGGAAGAGGTGCCTGGACAACCATTCATTGTGGAACGGCGTACGATCAACAGCTGACTTTATCTTAAGGGCCGAATCCAGCTTGTAGCAGGGAACGATATCTATATCGTAGCCATCAACATTCGCCCTTACGTAGGGGTGTTCAGCAAAGGCAATCTTATGGGTGCCCCTGAGCTTCCTTACAATATTCTTCCCTATCTCCAGTCCCTGTTTCTCCAGTTTCTCCCTGGAGTGCTTCTTAGGGAAGAGTATAAAGATATCGAACTCCTTCTTGTCAGGCATCCATGTATCACGAATGTAGCTGCCTGCAACCATGTGTGAGAATCCGTATGGTTTTATGATCTGATCAGTCGCTACCCTGACCTTGTCCAGTACAGCGCCTGTTTGCTGCTTCTCCTGGTCAGTTGGTGTGACCTCCTTCAGCACGTCATGAAGGATCATGTTAATCCTGTCAACAGTATCGCCTGCCATATTAATTATTTGTTCCTTCTTTAATTAATCTTTCCCAGAATCCGGTCACTTTATGTTATCATCAACCATGTTATCTATTATATCTGACATGCTTTTCCCTGTATCTCTTTTTCCAATTCCTTGCTTATGAATCTGACTTCATAGCTCATAGTGGTTTCGCTCCGCTTTTCAGTACTCTATCTATGAGTTTGGGATTCCATACCCATACGA